>JBDTAG010000544.1:0-2828 GCA_039924745.1 Rhodoferax sp. | reverse complement strand
ACATCGAATCCGCCCAAAAGACCGGCGCGATGATGCTGTTCGGCGAGAAGTACGGCGAGACCGTACGCGTGCTGGACATCGGCTCCAGCCGCGAACTCTGCGGTGGTACCCACGTGCAGCGCACGGGTGACATTGGCCTGTTCAAGGTCGTAGCTGAAGGCGGCGTGGCTGCGGGTGTGCGCCGTATTGAAGCGGTCACCGGAAGCAATGCCCTGCATTATCTGCAAGACCTCGAAGACACCGTGGGCACAGCCGCTGCCACTTTGAAGGCACCCGTATCGGAATTGACTGACAAGCTGGGCCATGTGATGGACCACGTAAAGGCGTTGGAGAAGGAGGTAGCCGCCCTCAAAGGCAAGCTGGCCTCCGCCCAGGGCGACGAAATGCTGAGCCAGGCCATCGACATCAACGGCGTCAAGCTGTTGGTCGCCAAGCTGGACGGTGCCGATGTCAAAACCCTGCGCGACACCATGGACAAGCTCAAGGACAAGCTCAAGACCGCGGTGATCGTGCTGGCCGCTGTCGATGGCGCCAAGGTGCAGATCGCAGCAGGCGTGACGGCCGACAGCGTCGGCAAGGTCAAGGCCGGCGAGCTGGTCAACTTTATCGCCGCGCAAGTGGGTGGCAAAGGCGGCGGCAAGGCCGACATGGCCATGGCCGGTGGCACCGAGCCTGCCAAGCTGCCCGCAGCCCTGGCCAGCGTACAAGCCTGGGTGGCTGCCAAACTCTGATGTGGGTATGGTCTGCTATCGAATAGATAGTGGACTGTTCATATCCGACGAGGGCTAGAGGCCGATTTCGTTTAAGAGATTCGCCCCCAGAGGCGTTTTGCCAGCGCGTCATGCATAGGCTCGTGTGCCTGTGCTGGTGCATGCGTGGCCAACTGCGCCTCTATCAGCCGCTGCAAGGTTTCCAAGTGCGGCATCACGGTGCCGAAAAACTGCACCCGCTCCCGCGTGGCCATCAGCAGAGTGGGAAAGTTTTCGACCTCGATCGGGTCCACCAGCTCGGACTCATCCTCCACATCCACCCACACGAATTGCACGCCCGGAAAGGCGGCTTGTAGCTGCGCAAACCGAGGCTGGTATTCCTTGCAGGTGCCGCACCAGTCTGCGCACAGGCAGGCCACCAGTAGCGTAGGCGTAGGTTGGGGTGGATTTGCAGTCGACATGCCGCAATGATCGCAGAAGATTGCGTGAAGTTCCCAATGCATGACATCATCCCCAACTTGCATGCAAAGAGCGTCCAAGCATGACCATAATCTAGTCTTTGCGTTGGAGTCTGCATGTCCCCGTCCCCCATTCGCCGCATTGCCATCTGTACCGGTGGCGGGGACGCGCCCGGCCTGAATGCAGTGATCCGCGCGGTGACCGTTGCTGCCATCAACCGGGGCTGGGAATGCCACGGCATACGGGACGGTTTCAATGGCATCCTGTTCCCTGAGCGCTACCCAACCGGCGGCGTGGTCCCCCTGACCCGCGACACGGTGCGCGGCATTGCCCACCTGGGCGGCACGATTCTGGGCACGACCAACAAGGGCGATCCTTTCCATTGCCCCACCCGATTGTCAGATGGGACCACGCGTGAATCTGACCGCTCCCAGGACATCGTGGTGTATTTTGCCGACCACCAGATCGACGCGCTGGTCTCGGTGGGCGGGGATGGCTCGTTGACCATTGCCAACGCATTGCACCAAAAGGGGTTGCGCGTGGTGGGTCTACCCAAGACCATAGACAACGATCTGGACAAGACCATGACCACCTTTGGTTTTGACTCTGCCGTGACGTTTGCGACCGAGTGTCTGGACCGCCTGCACACCACGGCACAAAGCCACCAGCGCGTCATGGTGGTGGAGGTCATGGGGCGCTACGCCGGTTGGATCGCGCTGCATGCCGGAATGGCAGGCAACGCGCATGGCATTTTGATACCTGAGATTCCCTTTGACATTGACCATTTGGCCCAACACATTCAGGCGCGCGATGCCTATGGGCAAACCTACTCCATCATTGCGGTGGCAGAAGGCGCCGTGCCGCGACATGGCCATGCGCATTTGCTCGAAGCCGCTGGTGGCGGCCATGCCGAACGACTGGGCGGCATCGGTGAGCAGGTGGCCAAGGCGCTGCAAGCGCGTACCGGTAAGGACGCGCGCGTTGTCGTGCTTGGCCACTTGCTGCGTGGTGGCAGCCCCACCGCCTTTGACCGCCTGGCCGCCTTGCGTTTTGGCGCCGCAGCTGTGCGGGCGCTGGACGACGGCTTGAGCGGCGTCATGGTGGCGCTGGCTTTTCCCAATGTAAATTACGTTCCATTAGCAGACGTGGCAGGCCGCATGAAGGCCGTGCCACTGGATGGCGACACGCTGCAAACCGCACGCGACGTCGGCATCTGTCTAGGCGATTGACCGCCTTCCCTGAACTTTATCGCCCACCGTTTAACCGGAGAATAAAAACCATGAACAACGAACTTTCCCCTGCAGAACAAGCATTGCGCGAAGCCGCCCGTGAATACCACCGCTTGCCTACCCGCGGCAAGATATCGGTTACCCCCACCAAACCCTTGTCCAACCAGCGCGACCTGTCGCTGGCGTATTCGCCCGGCGTGGCCTACCCGTGTCTGGATATTGAGGCAGACCCAACGCTTGCGGTGGAATACACCTCGCGCGGCAACCTGGTCGGCGTCATCACCAACGGCACGGCCGTGCTGGGCTTGGGCAATATCGGACCGCTGGCTAGCAAGCCGGTGATGGAAGGCAAGGGCTGTTTGTTCAAGAAATTCGCCGGTATCGACGTGTTCGACATCGAACTAGCCGAAAACGACCCTGACAAGCTGGT
>JBDTAG010000543.1:0-2585 GCA_039924745.1 Rhodoferax sp. | reverse complement strand
GGCAATCTACACCTTTCAGAAGTACAAACCGAAACCGAAAGCGAGAACGCAATGCAAAAGCAGCCCCACATGACCAATGTCACCACACTTCGACGTGACGCGCGTGCCCACCTGGACCAAGGTGCCGTTACCGCAGACTACAGCGCAGACCGCACGGAGGTCATCAAGCAGCTCAATGAAGCGCTGGCAACCGAACTGGTATGCGTGCTGCGTTACCGCCGTCACTACTTCATGGCACGAGGCATCCATGCGCGCGGCATAGCGTCCGAATTTTTGGCGCATTCGAATGAAGAACAAGGCCATGCAGACCTGCTGGCAGCCCGCATCGTGCAGCTCGGTGGCGAGCCCGACTTTGCGCCAGATGGGTTGGCCGGACGCAGCCATGCGCAATACGTTGCCGGTACAAACCTGGTAGACATGATCCGCGAAGATTTGGTGGCCGAACGCATTGCGATCAACAGCTACCGTGACATGATCCGCTACCTCGGCACAGACGACCCGACCACCAGTGACATACTCAAAGGCATTCTGGCGGTTGAAGAAGAGCATGCTGATGAGCTTGCCGACCTGCTCCAAGATTTGCCAAAATCGGAGTAACCGCACAACCGGTGCACGCGTATTAGTGGTGCGGCGGCTTCCTCAACTGCACAAGGATTCCTGCCCGCCATGACCACAGCACCGACCTCTAGTCAAACACACCGCATGGAGCACGACTCCATGGGTGATATCGCCGTCGACAACGGCGCATTGTGGGGCGCGCAAACACAGCGTTCGTTACAACACTTTGCGATTTCTACCGAGCACATGCCGCAAGCCTTGCTGTATGCCCTGGCAAGCACCAAGCGCGCAGCCGCGCATGTAAACAGTGACCTCGGTCTATTGAATGCAGGAATAGCGGATGCGATTGTCCAGGCCGCAGATGAAGTCTTGGCGGGCAACCATGCCAATGCCTTTCCACTGTCCATCTGGCAGACGGGTTCTGGCACGCAAACCAATATGAATATGAATGAGGTGCTAGCCAACCGCGCCTCCGAAATTTTGGGCGGCAAGCGCGGGATGGATCGCTTGGTGCATCCCAACGACCACGTCAATATGGGCCAGTCGTCCAACGATATCTTTCCCACTGCCATGCATGTGGCTGCGCTTTCGGGCCTCACACACGACCTGTTGCCGGCGCTCAGTGCCCTGCAGGCGACCCTGGCGAGCAAGGCCGAATCGTTTGCCACCATTGTCAAAATGGGGCGTACCCACTTGCAGGATGCGACGCCCATCACCTTGGGCCAGGAAATTTCGGGCTGGGTTTCCCAATTGGCACATGGGCGCGCGTGCATAGAGCGCGGTATGGAAGACCTGTTGGAACTGGCGGTTGGCGGCACCGCCGTAGGCACTGGGCTCAATACCCATGCAGAATTTGGCAAACGCGTGGCCGCCAAGCTCGCCTGGGAATCGGGTCTGGCATTGCGTTGCGCCGACAACCGGTTTGCTGCACTGGCAGCGCACGATGCCTTGGTCAGCGTGCATGGTGCGTTGAAGACGTTGGCGGTCGCGTTGATGAAAATCGCCAACGATGTGCGCTGGCTGGCCAGTGGTCCGCGCGGTGGTTTGGGCGAAATACACCTGCCCGAAAACGAACCCGGCAGCTCCATCATGCCCGGCAAAGTTAACCCCACACAGTGCGAAGCCATGACCATGGTCTGTTGCCAGGTCATGGGGAATGATGTCGCCCTTGGCATGGGTGGCGCGATGGGCAACTTCGAGTTGAATGTGTTCAAACCTTTGATCATTCATAACTTCTTGCAAAGCGTGCGCCTGTTGTCGGATGCCATGGTCGGGTTTGATCACTATTGTGCACAAGGGCTGGCGCCCGACCGCACGCGTATTGCAGAACTGGTCGCCAATTCCCTGATGCTGGCGACGGCCCTGAACCCACACATCGGCTATGACAAGGCTGCCGAAATTGCCAAGTACGCCCATCTGCACGGTCTATCGTTGCGTGCTGCAGCCGTGGCGCTGGGCACGGTGAGCGGCGCAGATTTTGACGCTTGGGTGCGGCCAGAAAATATGGTTTAGGCGCGCAGGTGCGAATACCGAGAATTGCTAACCACCCACCGGACATACGCTCGGTATTTGGACTTAGCTGACTTTCAACATAGGCGACCATTCGTTGGGAATTGGCAGATTGCAGTCAGCCAGCTTCGGACAAGCCTACATCGATAAACTGTCTACAACGGTCTCCGCTCAAAGGGCTAAGCGGGCATTCAAACAGGCTTGTTTTTTTGCATTAACGTTGGAAGCCAGGCGACACCGTAGGCGGTCGCCCCTGGGCCGACGGGTTATCTGTCTTGCGCCAGCCCGTAGCCACGCCATTGACCTCCACTACCAAGAACGACGTAAATTGACGATCTGCCACGCGGATCTTTCCTTCGCCCATATGCGAGCCGATGTATGCAGCGGCATCTTCTACAGGAAGCAGCGCGCCAAGTTTCCGATGGACTTCAACAACAACCTCAGCTCCCAAAATTGTCTGCTTAAGTAGGTCGCCAAGCTCCTTGATCCGAGGCGCACTGCCGTCGTGCATGTTCATC
>JBDTAG010000542.1:0-3616 GCA_039924745.1 Rhodoferax sp. | reverse complement strand
GTGTGGCGAGCCTGGTGCAAGAGCAGGGTGTAACCGATTTGCTTTTGGCGCTTCCAAGTGCGGCGCGTGCACGCCGAAAGGAGATCATCGATGGTCTGCGTTACGTGCCGGTGCATGTGCGCACTTTGCCAGACTGGTCTGACTTGGCAAGTGGGCGTGTCACCGTTCAAGATTTCAAAGAACTCGACATTGAAGACTTGCTGGGGCGCGACCCTGTGCCCCCCAACACCGACCTCTTGGCGCGCAACCTGATGGGCAAAGTGGTGCTGGTCACTGGAGCGGGCGGCAGCATAGGCAGTGAGTTGTGTCGCCAAATACTTGCTCAGCGACCAGCCCAACTTCTGTTGCTGGACCACAGTGAGTTCAATCTCTATACCATTCACCAAGAACTAACGGCTAGTTTCGGGCCGACTGCACCGCTGCAGACGTTGGTCCCATTGTTGGGTAGCGTTGCCAACCTTGCCCGTCTGCGCGATGTTTGCCGGATGTACAAGCCGCATACGGTCTACCACGCAGCCGCTTATAAGCACGTGCCAATCGTGGAGTCCAACCCCGCAGTGGGGATGGACAACAACGTGTTCGGCACTTGGAACATGGCACAGGCCGCGTTGGAGTCCGGCGTTGCCAGTTTTGTGCTGGTCTCCACCGACAAAGCTGTTCGCCCCACAAACATCATGGGTGCCAGCAAGCGGATGGCAGAGCTGATATTGCAATCATTGGCGGCCCAGTCTCTGCAGACAAATGGCACCTGTTTTAGCATGGTGCGTTTTGGTAACGTGCTCGGTTCAAGCGGTAGCGTGGTGCCCTTGTTTCGGCGTCAACTGGCAGCGGGCGGCCCACTCACGGTCACGCATACCGACGTCACGCGGTACTTCATGACCATCCCTGAGGCTGCGCAGTTGGTGCTACAAGCTGGCGCCATGGCAGCTGGAGGCGAAGTGTTTGTGCTCGATATGGGCGAGCCGGTTCGTATTGTCGATCTGGCCCGTCGCATGGTGGAGTTGTCGGGGTTGACGGTACGCGACGACGCCACTCCCAATGGCGATATCGCCATTTCTATCACTGGCTTGCGCCCGGGCGAAAAGCTTTATGAGGAGCTCTTGATTGGCGATGACCCAACACCAACCGCCCATCCGCGCATCATGAAGGCCCGCGAGCACCATTTGGAATGGGCGGAGCTGAAGCAACAACTAGAAGGTTTGCGTGCGGGTATCGATGCAGATAACACCGAGCAGATTCAAGCGGTGCTCCGCACCTGCGTGCACGGGTATGTCGCAGGGGTAGAAGCTTTAGATTCCTGATCTAGAGCGGGCATCAATCCGGTTTGGCAGGCTTTAGTGACAGTGCAATCTCGTAGAGTGCATTGCGTGGCTCACCAGTAATTTCTGCGGCCAGTTTGACTGCGGTCTTGAGCGGCAATTGCTCCAGCAATAATTTCAAAATTCGTGTGTCTTGAGGCGCTTCGGTTGTCGCAGGCATGGGGTGCAACACCAGCGCAAATTCACCGCGCAGGCGGTTGGCGTCGCTTGCAAACCAGCTTGGCAAATCCTTGGCGCTGACAGTTGCTACTTCTTCAAACTGTTTGGTGAGTTCACGGCCCACAGTAACGGCCCGATCGTCCAATGAAGCCAATGCCAATGCAGTCGCTTCTATCCTGTGCGGCGCCTCCAACACCACCACCGCCCGTGCCTCTGCAGATAGCGCTAGAACTGCACGCTCACGTTCTGCGGCTTTGGTGGGCAAAAAGCCCGCAAAGACAAACCCTGCCGGTTGGTCTTCGGCCAGACCTGCTACTGACAACAGGGTGGTGACGCTACTGGGGCCCGGCAAAGGAACGGTGCGCAGGCCTTGCAGGTGAACGGCCGCCACAAGGCGTGCGCCGGGGTCACTGATGCCCGGTGTACCGGCATCGCTGACATAGGCCACACGCTGGCCTTGGCGCAAATGGTCGATGACGGTGTTTGCCGCTTGTGACTCGTTGTGCTGATGGACCGCAATCAGTTGCCCTGAACCTTTGTCTATGCCGTAGGCCCGTAACATGGCGTGTGTGTGGCGGGTGTCCTCGCACGCAATGGCATCCACCAATCCCAGCACATGGAGCGCGCGCAGGCTGATGTCGGCCAGATTGCCAATCGGCGTAGCGACCACGTAGAGCGTTCCTTGCGGATAATGCTGTACAGAAGCGGCCTGGGCAGAGGCTGCAAGGGCAGAGGTAAATAGAGCGCTCACATGGGAATCCTTTCATCAAAACCAAAGGCAGATCCTTCAAAGCCAGCCACTACGAAACAAGTAGGAGACGGTGCTGAGGACTTGGCACTGCGCTACTTGCAAAAGCAGGGCTTGCGCTTGCTGGTGCGCAATTATCGGACCCCGGGACGTGGCGGTGGCGAGATTGACCTGATCATGCACGCCCCCGACGGTACAACCGTGTTTGTGGAGGTACGCAAACGCAGCTCGTTGCGCCACGGTGGCGCCGCCGCCAGTGTGGGGGGAATCAAGCAAAGACGCATTGTTTTTGCAGCCCGCCACTATTTGATGCGGCTGCAGACGCTGCCTCCTTGTCGCTTTGATGTTCTGGTGGTCGAGCCGCAGGGGGTGCAGTGGTTGCAGGCGGCGTTTGATGCGCAATAGGGCTGCTATTGCCTCCTTGTGTAACCCGGTGTAAGCGTGTGGCGACTGTGCAAAGAGCTCCTGCTGCGCGGTATCATCAGCCTACATGCTGGAACAACGAATTCAACAACACTTCATAGACAGTGCTGACCTTAAATACCAGGCCGCACTTCCCTTGAGCAAACCCATCGCAGCGGCCGTACAGGCCATGCTGACCTGTGTTACCAGTGGTGGCAAAGTGCTGGCCTGTGGCAATGGTGGCTCGGCAGCGGATGCGCAGCATTTCGCCGCAGAGTTCGTCGGCCGGTTCGAGCGCGAGCGGCCCGAGCTGGGTGCCATTGCGCTGACGACCGACACATCCATCATTACGGCCATTGCCAACGATTACGACTTCAGCGTTATTTTCTCCCGGCAGGTGCGCGCGCTCGGGTCTCCGGGCGACGTATTGTTGGCCATTTCCACCAGTGGCAATTCGGCTAACGTGTTGGCAGCGATCGAAGCGGCGCATGCGCGGGAAATGGTCGTAGTGGGCCTGACTGGCAGGGGCGGCGGAAAGATGACGCACCTGCTGCGCGACACTGACGTGCACATTTGCGTTCCACACGAGCGCACCGCGCGTATCCAGGAAGTACACATATTGGCTTTGCATTGCATTTGTGATGCGGTAGATGCCCAGCTATTGGGCGAACAGGAACCTTCAAAATGAGTTTTTCGTTACGACGCACCAGCCTGGCGCTGGTCTTGGTAGGCACAACCCTTGGCACGCTGACTGCCTGTTTTCCGTTGGTCATGGGTGGAGCCGTAATGACCGGCATGGTGGCCACTGACCGCCGCACGGCCGGTACCGTGGTGGAAGATGAAGGCATTGAGTTGCGTTCCACCAGCCGTATCCGTGAGAACGTGGGTGATCGTGGCCATGTCAACGTCACCAGCTACAACCGGCAGGTTTTATTGACTGGCGAAGTGGCCTCGGCTCAAGACAAGCAGTTGGCTGAGCAGATTGTCT
>JBDTAG010000541.1:0-10101 GCA_039924745.1 Rhodoferax sp. | reverse complement strand
CCTGCTCGTTTCCAACTCATTGCGGCCATGAACCCGTGCCCTTGTGGTTACCAAGGCTCGACGGCACAGGCCTGCCGTTGCACGCCGGACCAAATTCACCGTTACCAATCCAAACTCAGCGGCCCCCTGATGGACCGCATCGACCTGCATGTAGAAGTGCCAAATCTGCCGCACAACGACTTGTTGGGCGCGCCCGCGGGCGAGTCCACCGACAGCATCCGTGAGCGCTGTGAAGCTGCGCGACAACGCGCGGTGGACCGGCAGGGTTGCAGCAACATGGCGCTGCAAGGCCAAGGGATAGACCTGCACGTCATGCTCGATGCAGATGCGTTGAATTTTTTGAATCTGGCTGCTGGCCGACTAGGCTGGTCGGCACGTGGCACACACCGGGCGTTGAAAGTGGCGCGCACTATTGCAGATCTGGCTGGTGTGCAGCATACGCAGGTTGCGCATGTTGCAGAGGCCATGCAGTACCGGCGGCGCGTGGCTTCTTCGATTTGACTCGGAAGTTTCGCGACAGAGCCGACCGATATGCTTTGGAAAAATCACGATGAGCAGCTCAAGTGCGACAAGCCACCAAGCTCAAAGAGTTCAGCAGGCTTCAGTCTGTAGTATTTTTCTTCCACATCCTTCGACTGCTCGGCGTAGGGCTGCGCCATGACTTCCTGCAGCTGTCGAACCGTTGAATAGTTACCGGCGCTAGCTTGCTTGTAAGCATGCACAAGGAACCACTCGCGCAAGCTGTACTTAGGATTGACGAGTTTCATCTGCTTGCAGATCTGCTCACGGGAGCGGGGTGAAAAAGCATTCGCGCCGCTCATGCTGCCACTACCGATGCCGACCAGCGATTGCCACCTTCCGAGCCACGCTGACCAGCGCGTGTCCATCACGTCAGAATTCTCATAAAAACTCTTTTTGAGTGGCCCAATGTCGTCAGGTACCTTGGAGAGCTCACGGAAGAAGATGGTGTAGTCCACTGGAGTCTGCTCCATGAGTGTTTGAAGCTCGCTGAATAACCCTGCGTCAAAAACGCCAAGTCCCAGCTTAGCGGCCCACATCTGCTGCATTTGTGTTTGCATCACTGTCGAAAAACTCCTGCGAATTTCGTCGAGCTGTTGCAGGCCGTCCTTCTGCGACGTCAATGACGTTAGTGATGCAAGCAAAGGCTGCAACGCGGTACAAAACATGTGGAAATTGCGTTCTGCTGCCACGGTTTGGTTTAAAAACGCGAAGTGCTGTCCGCCACCTGTCCATGGCTGGTAGTACGGGTCGAACACCTCGCAGAATCCAAATGGACCGTAGTCGAGTGTGAAGCCACCGGCTGCGCAGTTGTCGCTGTTGAAGTTGCCTTGGCAGTAGCCGACGCGAATCCAGTTCGCCACCAGCGAGGTCAGGCGGCTGCGGAACGCGCGGGCGAGCAACACCACTTTTTCGGTGGTGCTTAAGTTTTTGTCAATCACGTCCGCGTATTCACGATCGATCAAGTGCAACACTATCTTCTCAAGCTCTTCCAGCGCACGCGGATGCTCCTGTTGGCGGGCACGGCGACCGAAAAGCTCCAATTGACCGACCCGAATGAAGGAAGGTGCAACCCGTGTTGAGATGGCGACCGCCTCCGATATAAGCCTGTCGGGATCCTTTGCGCGAGAGCCCTCCGAATACCACGGTCGCTGGACCTTCTCCGTTTTGGAGACATACAAACTCAGAGACCGTGACGTTGGCACACCAAGCGCGTGCATGTGTTCCTGTGCCAGAAACTCCCGAATACTCGACCGCAGGACGGCACGACCGTCCGCACCGCGGCAGTAAGGCGTTCGGCCGCCTCCCTTCAACTGCATTTCCCAGCGTTTGCCGTTGACGACGGCCTCCAGAACGGACACTGCTCGACCGTCGCCGTATCCGTTGCCGGTTTGGAACGGGCACTGTTGGGTGTATTCGGTGCCGAAGATTGAGAGTGCGTAGCCCGTCGCCCAACCGACCGTGCGCATCGGCTCGGGAACCTGCGAGAGGTCACCGGAGAACATCCGAATAAAGTCAGCCGAGTGGGCCATGCTGTCGGCGAAGCCAAGTTCGTGGAAAAAGGTCTCGCTATGTGCGATGTATTCAGGGTCTTTGATTGGCGTCGGATTGACGGGGACAAAGTGGCCTGTGAAGACTTGTCGCGGTGCGTGGTCGACTCCGTTTGCTTTGGCCTCAGGATCGCAGTTGAGCGTGTCCATAAGCGAATAGTTTGCCAATTTTGCAAGATCGGCGAGTGTCGCGACGGTTGCAGAAGTTTCTTGGGCTGGTCGATTTTTCATAGTGGCACTATAGGTTCAATCACTTCGAGCGTAGTACAGATGGGTAGTCGCGTGGTCTGTCGAATCAAAGACTTCCTCGATTTCAGTAGGACTCGCATCCCGGTACGTATCGAATGACGTCGTACTCGACAATGACACCATGCGGAAGTGTCGCAGTAGGCCCATCTGTGGCAGATCAGTTTTACAGTTGGCTTTCTGATTTTCGATAGTTCCTCGTGCTGTTTTGGCCCAACATCTGTATGCCAACAAAACCGGCATCCATTCAAGCGTCCTTTATTCAGCTGCAACATCAGCCCAGACGCAATAGAGCGCCCTGTCTAGGGAAAACCCGAAACTTGAGGTGTGCTCTCTAGAGCTTTGCAATGACACTTGACCAAATCCTGATGCAAACCGGCTTGTGATCTGCACGCACACACCATCAGGCCGCTCTACTTCAAACAAAGGAATCTCTCATGTCCCAGAAAAACCTCTCCAGCGTTGCAACCGACGTCATTGCCACCTACGGCATTGCAGCAACCAACGTGATCAATTCGTACCGGTTTGGCGGCGAGCGCGTTATCGGCTTTGTCGATCAGCGCTTTGCTGCAGCCGTCAACCGTGGCGCATCAGCGCTGCGCAAAGATCTGCGCTCTAACCTGATCGATTCGCAGCAACGTTTCACCAGCTACTACGTCAAAGGCATTCATCTCAGCACCGACAAGGCTGAAAACGTCGTTGGCGTCGCGGTTGATCTGGCCACCAAGGGCGTGAGCTTGCTGGCTGAGAACGCCGAGCGCATCGACCGTGCCACCAACCTGAATGCGCTGGCTACCCCGAGCCGCGCCGCCATGCCAGCCGCAGAACTGGTGAACAAAGTAGCCGAGCGTATCGAAGAAGGCAGCAGCGAACTGGTCAAGCGGGTATCCGGCAAAGCCATGCCCGCCAAGGCACTGGCCACGATCAAGCTGAAGGCTGCCACAAGCAACGCCACTGCCAATCGCAAACGCGTGACCAAGTCGGCGACGCAAAAAGTCAGCGCCATCGTTGCCGAGGCGGCTACCGAGACCTCCAACGCTGCACGCCGTGCTGCGCGCAAGATCCAGACCACCGGTGAGCAGGCGGTCAACGCTGCCGCTGAAACCGTTAACGAGACCTCCAACACCGCACGCCGTGCTGCGCGCAAGATCCAGACTGCCGGCGAGCAGATGGTCAGTGCCGTGGCTGACACCGTCACCGAAACATCCAACGTGGCGCGCCGTGTGGCCCGCAAGGCCACTGCCAAAGCTGCCTGATTGGTTTTCCCAATGCGCCTTACCCGCCACTACGGCGGGTAACGGTGGCAGCGGAATCAAACATTACCGGCATGGCCGAGTCGGCCTTTGATTGCGTTTAGGATTTTTTCTTGAAAAATCCTTGATGGACAGAGCCCCCTACACCACCAAAAATACTACTTTTTGGGGTCCGAAAGCTCGGTCACGCTGAATCTAGAAAACTGCACACCCGGTTCCGCCCTTTGTTCTTTGCCAAGTAAAGAGCTTGGTCCGCTTGATCGATCAATGCACTGAGGGTGGTAGAGCCTTGGAGTGCATCGGTAGCCAAACCATTTGAGTGAGTTGTTCCTCCGATCGATACGGTGAACCAGAGTGACAAGCCCTGCGACAGCGGTACGCCTGCAGCTTCAATCGCTAGGCGCAGGCGCTCGGCGACTTGCATCGCTTGCACGTGGTCGGTATTGGGCATCGTGACCGCAAACTCTTCACCGCCCAAGCGGCCGATCACGTCCAGGTCGCGCAGTTGCTCGCGGCATACTTTAGACAGCATTTGTATCACGGTGTCACCCACGTGATGGCCGTGTCCATCGTTAACGCGCTTAAAGTGGTCAATATCGATCATGAGTACCGACAGTGGACCACCATGGCGTGTGGTGCGCGACAGCTCTATTTCTGATAGCTGCATAAAGTTCCGGCGGTTGTTCAAGCCCGTCAACACATCCGTATGTGCCATGCGGGCCAGTTCCAGTTCGATCATCTTGCGCTCTGTAATGTTGCCGTGCGCTACCAGCACGTTGCCGCTTTCGCCTGGAAAGCGTTTGATTCGCGCAAAGAAGAAACGCTTCTCGGTCGGACTATCACAGGGGTACTCGATGGAGAAGTCCGCACGCTCCCCTGCCAGTACTGCCGCTAGCCCCTGCGCCATGCGTGGCGCCTCTAGGGCATCATTTCCTGTCGCTGATTCGCAAATCTTCAAGTAATTGCTGCCCACCGCATAGTGGATGGACTGAGGATCGTCATAGTTGGCATCGTAAAAATCACGCCAAGCTTGGTTGACGGTGATGATGACGCCAGTCTTATCCAGCACACAGATGGATTCAGGAACCGTGTCAATCGTCGTCCTGGCAAACTGTTCAGACTGGGCAACTGCATGCTGGGCGCGCTTGATCTCAGAGACATCCGACACCAGCACGAAAAAACCATGGACATGGCCATCTTGCACATCGGGCACATACTGAACCCAAACAAAGCCGATGCTTCCGTCAGCCTTGGCAACCGTATGTTCAAACTGCTGAGGCTCGCCACGTAGCGCTGCTTGAATCAGTGGTTCACTTTTAACAAACTGAGGCTCGCCAAGTAGCACTTGCAAGGAGATGCCAGTCATTTGCTCAGCCGTCTTACCGTAGTACTCTGGATAGCTCGCATTAAAAAAAATGCACCGCAGGTCAGTGTTCCAGTAGCCAATGCGTGCCGGAATTTTGTCGGTCATCGAACGCATAAACCGTTCATTGCTACGCAGACGGTCGGCCTGAAATTTCAGAAGAAGTTGGGTGCGTACCCTGGCCCGAAGAATCGATTGATTGAAAGGCTTGGTAACGTAATCCACCGCGCCCAGCGCAAAGCCGAGCGCCTCATCAGCCTCATCTTGCTGCGACGTAATGAAAATAATCGGAATGTCCCGTGTGCTGTTCAGGGCCTTCAAGCGTCGGCACACTTCGTTGCCATCCATGTCAGGCATCACAACATCCAGCAATACCAGATCAGGCAACGTAGCCTGGCATTGTGCGATGGCCTGCTCGCCGTCCATCGCCATGAAGATATCGCAGTCGCTTTTAAGGGTTTCGCTCACCAAGCGTATGTTGATACTCTGGTCATCCACAACCAAAATCTTGGGTCTGACCCCAGAGTTAAGCAAAAACTCCATGTGGCCCACTTCCATTCAGTGCAAACCTTCCACCCATGATTGCACTGTCTTTTGCGCAGCTTGGAACTGCAATCGTTCGGTGATGTCGAGTAATCCCTGTGCCTTTATCTTACCGGCCCCAGAGGTCAAAGACAATAGTTCTTGCACCATATCAATGGCACGTAGATTGCGTTCCTGAAGCAAGGTTTGGATTTCTAGCAACTTTGCGACAAGTTGCTTATCTGGCAACACAGCCAGGTCATTTGTATCTGGCAGCTCCATCTTGGCTGGATTTGGAGGCATGGTGGCAACTAGAGCCGCCTCACTGCGATGTGCCAAATCGGTAAGTTCTGCCACAACCTGTTCCGAAAAAAGCACCCCGGCGTCAATACCTTTTTCAGTTTTGGCGCGTTGCTCCAAGTCTGCTGCCAACTTGGCTAGCGTCACAGCGCCAAGGGTGGATGCCACGCCCTTCAAGGCGTGCATTGCAGCACCCGCCCGGGCCAGATCATTAGCCGCCACCTGTATTCGAAGTTCGGCGATCGCACGCAAGCACTCGGCCTTGAAACCGGAAAGCGCCATGTGAAAAACTTCGAGCTTTTGACCCAGTCGCCTCAGTATGACCTCTTGAGGCTCCAGTAGCGCAATCGCAGCACTCACGTCTAAAGCTGTCGACTGTGCATGCATACCATGTGTCGCCTGGCCTAACAAACTCAACACTCTGGCGACAACCACTTCAATGTCAATCGGCTTGGCAACGTGATCATTCATACCCGCTGCTAAACAATCGCTGCGGTCGGCTGATGAGGCATTGGCGGTCATGGCCAATATTGGCAACTGAAAGCTATGCGCATGGGCACGGATGCGGCGTGTCGCTTCGAGTCCATCCAAGTCTGGCATTTGCACATCCATGATGATCACGTCATACGCATTGGCTCGCGCTGTAGCCATGCTGACACCCTTCAAGCCCCCTTCCGCCACTTCTATGTGGGCGCCTTCGGCCTGCAACAACTCCGTGGCGATCTGGCGATTCAGTGCATTGTCTTCCACCAGCAGAATGCGGACGCCATGGAGGCGCTGGATTGCGGCACTCATTGCCGGAACTTGACGCATCTGTAGCGACTGACCAACCAGCGCTCTTTGAATCGCTGTAACTAATTGCTGCGACGTTACAGGCTTAGTCAGAAAGTCGATAAACGGCGGATGCGGCAATGCTGCGGCCTCAGCCAGAACGTCACGGCCAAAGGCCGTCACCATGATGATGATCGGTAGCTTGCTGCCCGGAAGGGTTTGCTGAATAGACGTCGCCGCATCCAGACCGTCCATGCCGGGCATACGCCAGTCCATCAGCACCACGTCGTAAGGGGCTTCCAGAGTCTGTGCATGGCGTACTTTTCTAACGCCTGTCTCTCCGTCACTGACTGCATCTACGGTCCAACCCATTGTCTCCAGCGTTTTCGTCAGGATTTCCCGACTCAAGGCGTTGTCCTCAACCACTAAAACGCGGAGGTCTTGCGGTAAGTCAGTGGGTACCATCCTCGCTGCACTGACAGACTCCACCGGCAAAGTGATATCAAACCAAAAGCGACTACCGTTCCCCAAAGCACTTTCCACTGACAAATTGCCACCCATCAGGGCCACCAGACGCTGACTAATGACCAAACCCAAACCTGTACCGCCAAAGCGCCGTGTGGTGGATGCCTCAGCTTGAGTGAATCCATCGAAGATGCGCGTCTGCTGCTCAGGGCTCATCCCAATCCCGGTGTCAATAATTTCTACCCTCAGCGTCAATTTGTTCGCCGCACGGGCCAGCTGGGTCAGCCGAATCACGACCTGGCCGTGCTGCGTAAATTTGACGGCGTTACCTGCCAGATTGATAAAAATCTGCTGTAAACGCAGTCGGTCACCCCACAGCACGGGTGGCAGCTGCGGATCAATTTCAAAGATAACTTCAACATCGGTGTTGCCTTCAATACCGCTGAGCACAACTGCCAAGTCGCGCATCAGTTCTTCAATTTCGAAGGCATGGCGATCGAGCTGCAACTTACCCGCGTCCATCTTGGAGAAATCCAGGATGTCGTTTAACAGGCCCAATAAGGACTTGGCAGCAGATTGGGACTTACTCACATAGTCTTGTTGCCGGGCATTCAGCTCAGTCTTCTGAACCAGTTGCAGCATGCCCAGCACCGCATTCATGGGGGTGCGGATTTCGTGGCTCATGTTCGCAAGAAACGTACCTTTTGCGAGATTGGCAGTCTCGGCTTGCAGCTTAGCCGCCAGCAAATCGGATTCCGTCTGCTTGCGGTCGGTAATGTCGTGCAAGAACGCAGTGAAGCGATATTCGTTGTTTTCCTTGAGTGCGCTAATTGTGATTTCGATACTGAAGTGGGTGCCGTTGCGGTGTAATGCCACCAACTCGATCCGCTTTCCAAGCACAGGTCCTTCGCCAACCTCCATATACCGTGCCATACCTTGACGATGTGCCTCGCGCATGGCCGATGGAATAATTAGATTGGCAAGATCTTGTCCAAGCGCTTCTTCACGTGTCCAGCCAAATGTGTGTTCTGCCTCAATATTCCAATCGGTGATCTGTCCAATCTTGTCCATCTCTATGAAAGCCTCGTGAGCGCTATCGATGATTACGCGCATACGCTGCTGATCTTGGTGCATGCGGCGCGCTAAAGGCTGGATTTGGGACCGAAGGATGAGCGTTGCCAACACGATCATGCAGAAAAGCAGTCCTGCCAGCAGATTGAGACGCTCACGAATCGGTGTGTAGAACTCAAAAGAATCGGTTTTGACTACCATGCCAAGCCCGAGGTTACCAACCGGCGCATAGCCGGCCAAAACCGGTACGCCGCGTAAGTCGCGTACCTTCAGTACGCCTTGCTGGCTTAGTAAAGCGCGTGGAATGGCCAGATTGGGCACACCGTCCTTGTACATCGGAATCCGATAGCTCGTCGTGTAAAAGCGGCTTGGAAAGCATAGCGCGTCGTTCTGGTCCCGCCCACAAATCAGCATGTCTATCGATTCACTTCCTTCTTGTGCGTCGACCAACATTTTGGTCAGTGCGGTCATTTGCTGTTCGACAATGACTTTTCCGATGACCTGCCCTTCATGCACGATCGGTGTTTCAATCCACAAGATGAAACCATCGTTCCAAAGCAGAACTGCTTGTTTTGCACTGCCTTTGAGTGGAATGGACACCATTGCGCCCTCTCGTGCCATCGTGCCGAGCGCCACTAAATCTTCACCTTTCGCATTGACAACGCGAATCCCACTCAATCCCTTTGTCAAAAAACTTTTTGCAACACCAACAATGAGATCGTGCGCTTCGTGACTCTTTGGCTCAGCATTTATTCTCAGTAAGTAGCTTTGCAGCGCGGGACGCGTCGAAATCACATTCGCAGAATCCATTTTTTGATTAATCGCGGTCTCAAACGAGGCTGCGAAATTCTTGGTTGAACGCAAGAGTGAATCAGACAACGACTTTTCAAATCCCTGTTTCAAAACGCTAAAGCCCACCAATCCCGTCAATACCGTGACGATAGTCAGAACGATTGCAGCGACTCTTGTCACGTGCTTGTCAGGGCTCTCTGAGTCCTTCACACCTGACGATAGAGCTTTCGGCAAGCGCAACCACAATCCGATCCCCATGAGCGTGATGGCTGCAGCAGTTGGAGCCGCCATTCTGTTGTACTGGGCCAACCGGTACATCTCCTCCAGACCTAATTCATAGCCAAGTAAAGCAGTTGACCCTGTAATGAGGGTAGCCCCGCTTAAAACTGCGAAGGTGGCGCGTGAAAACTTGCTGGCATTTGAGGCCGTCAAAAGAATCAATGCAATCCCGGTAGTTAGAAATGCGAAACACGCATTTGGCGAAACACGGCCAGGACGAGGATTCCCATCTTTGACGATCGAGTGCAATGCTGGTAGGTCGACCCCAAGGCCTAGGTCCAGTGCATGCTCCATCAAAATCAGGCACGACAAGGCCACCAAAATCCACGGCAAGCTGCGTTGCAGCCGTGAAAATAAGTGGTGTCTGTCAACCGGGAAAAGACACAGCCCCGTCACGACGAACATGCCAGCTGCATTGACGCCCATCGCAACGGAGCTCGGCATTACTCGCACCATTGTTTCTTGGCCAAATGCCCAGCCAAACAGCACATACAGACCTACTAGCACCAGAGAAAGTGAAATCGTGCGTTGCACTCCAACGTGCGTAGTGTTCATTTTTTTCTCTCTAACAAAAGGCGTTTGATGCGACAACGCAGTAAACCTTGGGGGCCTGAAATTCTGTGTGAGAGCATCTTATATTTGAAGGTAGGGCGAAATCACAGGATTTCCAATCACACCGTACCGCTAGACACCGTCTTCGTTAGTACTCTATTTTCTGCACGGATACTTTTGAATTCAAGTGTCAAAAACCCTATAGTCGGCTTGCAATTTACTGCTGTGACTTACTCATGCGGTCTGAAGACCAAATGTGTTCGCGCAGCTCATCTCTTCCCAGG
Source organism: Rhodoferax sp. (assembly GCA_039924745.1). Lineage (GTDB taxonomy): Bacteria > Pseudomonadota > Gammaproteobacteria > Burkholderiales > Burkholderiaceae_C > Allorhodoferax. Next base: position 134 of record JBDTAG010000541.1, on the reverse strand, counting down.
TAGCCATTGCCTGATTGCGATTGCCCTGCTTTCTAATGGCGCTCACGTCGCATCTACAGCAATGAGAAACAAGTTGGCGTCCCTTTTTGAAACAGCTCATGACCGTTTCCAAAACCCGGGCAGCTTTTGAGTGT
>JBDTAG010000540.1:0-5934 GCA_039924745.1 Rhodoferax sp. | reverse complement strand
ATGATGATCAGCGCATTGAAGATGACCGCCGACAAAATCGCCGACGACGGGCTTCCCAGCCGCATGATGTTGAGCGCTGCCAACTGTGGATAGGTCGTCACAAAAATGGCCGGCAAAATCGCAAAGTATTTGGCCACGTCATTGGCAATGGAGAACGTGGTGAGCGAGCCCCGGGTCATCAGCAGGGCTTTGCCGGTTTCCACGATCTCCAATAGTTTGGTGGGGTTGGAATCCAGGTCCACCATGTTGCCCGCCTCTTTGGCAGCTTGCGTGCCACTGTTCATGGCGACTGCAACGTCAGCCTGGGCTAGCGCAGGGGCGTCGTTGGTGCCGTCGCCCGTCATGGCCACCAGGCGCCCTTCAGCTTGGTATTGGCGGATAAGTTTGAGTTTGTCTTCGGGCGTGGCTTCGGCCAAAAAGTCATCCACTCCGGCCTCGGCAGCAATCGCGGCGGCTGTGAGCTTGTTGTCGCCGGTGATCATGATGGTTTTGATGCCCATGCGACGCAGTTCACCAAAACGCTCCTTGATGCCTGTCTTAACAATGTCTTTGAGCTCCACAATGCCTAGCACCGTCTTGCCATCGACCACGGCCAGCGGCGTGCTGCCGCGACGCGACACCTCGTCAGAGGCGCGTATCACCTCGGCTGGCAGATTGCCGCCCAGCGCTTGCACATGTTTTCGCACAGCATCCACAGCGCCTTTGCGCAACTGGCGGGTGTTGCCATCGACATTTTTCACGTCAACACCGCTCATTCGGGTTTGCGCAGTGAAGGGTACCTCTTGGGTTTGGCCCACCAAGGCCTCTACAGTGCCAATGCGCTGCGCTAGCGCCACGATGCTGCGCCCTTCGGGTGTCTCGTCCGCGATGGATGCCTGCGCTGCACCTGTCGCAAGTTGGGCAGCGCTGATACCCGGTGCAGGAATGAAGGCCGATGCTTGCCGATTGCCGTGGGTGATGGTGCCAGTCTTGTCCAGCAGCAAAACATCCACGTCACCGGCGGCCTCTACGGCGCGGCCCGATGTGGCGATGACGTTGGCTTGCATCATGCGGCTCATGCCCGCTACACCAACTGCAGACAGTAAGCCACCAATGGTGGTGGGGATCAGGCACACCAGCAGGGCGATTAGCGCGGTGATGCTGACCGCAGTGCCCGCCTTGACGGCTTCCACGCTGAACAGAGAATACGGTAGCAGCGTGACGGTCACCACCAGAAACACGATGGTAAGGGCCACCAACAAGATGGTCAGCGCGATTTCGTTTGGCGTTTTCTGGCGCTTGGCGCCCTCCACCATACTTATCATGCGGTCCAAAAACGATTCACCGGGGTTGACCGTGATGCGCACAATGAGCCAATCGGACAGCACCCGCGTACCGCCCGTGACGGAGGAGAAATCACCGCCCGATTCGCGCACAACCGGGGCAGATTCACCGGTGATGGCGCTCTCGTCCACACTGGCCACGCCTTGTATGACTTCGCCGTCCAATGGGATCATGTCACCCGCATCTACCAATACGACATCGTTCTTGCGCAGGTTTTCTGCCTGCTCTGGCAACCAGGTGGTGCCGTGCACAGGCTCTTTGAGCTTTTTCGCCCAAGTGCTCTTTTTGAGGCCACGCAGCGATGCCGCCTGTGCCTTGCTGCGGCCCTCGGCCAAGGCTTCTGCAAAATTGGCGAACAGCACAGTGAACCAGAGCCACACGGATACCGAGAAGATAAAGCCCGCAGGGGCTTCTCCATGCCCTTGCAAGGCTTGCACGCCCAGTAGCGTAGTCAATATGCTGCCAAGGTAGACCACAAACATGACCGGGTTGCGCCATTGCACGCGCGGATCGAGTTTGGCGAATGATGCCGTGATGGCGGGTTTGATCAGAACAGGATCAAACAGCGTGAGCGTGGTGTTGGTTTTCATAGCGTTGATTTCTTCACTGTTGGATAGGTTTCAATGTGCGGGCCACAGCATCACGTGCTCCACCACCGGGCCCAAGGCCAGTGCGGGCACGTAGTTCAGCAGACCGACCAGCAACACCGTGCCAATCAACAGGACAACAAACAAAGGTCCGTGGGTGGGCATGGTGCCCGCCGTCACTGGCAGCCGTTTCTTAGCCGCTAGGGCGCCTGCAATGGCTAGCACGGGAACGATCACGCCAAAGCGGCCAAACCACATCGCAACCGCCAGCAAGATGTTGTAGAACGGGGTGTTCGCCGAAAGCCCGGCAAACGCGCTGCCGTTGTTGTTGGCGGCCGACGTCAGCGCATACAAAATTTCTGAGAATCCGTGGGCGCCGGGGTTGGCAATACCGGCCTTGCCCGCGTCCGCCATGACTGCAATCGCTGCACCGGCCAGCACCAGGATGGGTGTGACCAGAATGGCGATGGAGGTCAGCTTCATCTCATGCGCCTCAATCTTCTTGCCCAGATACTCCGGCGTGCGGCCGATCATTAGCCCGGAAATGAACACCGCCAAAATGGCAAACACCAGCATGCCGTAGAGGCCGGTTCCGACACCGCCAAACACGACTTCACCCAGTTGCATCATGACCATGGGTACCATGCCGCCAATGGGGGTCAGCGAGTCGTGCATGGTATTGACTGCGCCGCAAGAGGCCGCCGTGGTGATCACGGCGAACAGACTGCTGGCGTTGATACCAAAGCGGGTCTCCTTGCCTTCCATATTGCCGCCCGACTGCATGCTGCTGGCGGTCTGGTCCACCCCGAGGGATGCGATCAGTGGATTGCCCGCCTGCTCAGCAGGCGTGATGACAATGACGGCCACCACAAACATCGCTGTCATCGCTGCCAAAATGGCCCAACCCTGGCGCTTGTCGCCAACCTCTATGCCGAATGCAAAGCACAGTGCGGCTGGGATCAAAAAGATGGACAGCATCTGCATGAAATTGCTCAGTGCGGTTGGGTTTTCGTAGGGATGGGCCGAGTTGGCGTTGAAGAATCCACCGCCGTTGGTGCCCACCATCTTGATGGCCTCTTGCGATGCAACCGGGCCCATGGCGAGGGTTTGCTTGTCGGTCTGCGCATCTTCCAGAACAGGCGCGCCCTTGGCATCCACAACGGGCTGACCGTCGGTGCCGACCTTGGGTTGCTGGTACTTATTGATCTCCAATGTGCTCACGTCCTTGTAAGCATCAAAGTTTTGGATGACGCCTTGACCGACCAGGAACATCGCAAACACCAGAGACAGGGGAATCAGCAACCACAAGGTGACGCGGGTGACATCGACCCAGAAGTTGCCAATCACGGCGGTCGAGCGCGCAGCAAAACCACGGATCAACGCGAACACCACGGCAATGCCAGTGGCAGCCGAGAAGAAGTTTTGCACCGTGAGCGCCAGCATTTGCGTCAGGTAACTCATGGCGGATTCACCCCCGTAACCCTGCCAATTGGTATTGGTGACAAAGCTGACGGCGGTGTTGAAGGCTGAATCGGGCGTGATGGCTGCCATGGCGGCAGGGTTCAGGGGCAGACCGGCCTGCAAGCGCTGCAATGCATAGACTGCAAACACACCGAGTGCATTGAACGCCAATAAAGCCAGGGCGTAGTGTGACCAGCGCATGGATTGGTCAGCTGATGTACCGGCTAGTCGGTACAGCGGCGCTTCAACACGCTGCATCCAGCTAGGTAAGCGGCCCGCGCACAGGCGTGCGATCCAGATGCCCAGCGGCCAGGATGCCAACAACAGTGTGACCAGGAAAAGAGCCAACAGGCCCCAGGCAGTTGCGCTCATTAAAACTCCTCAGCGCAGATCAGCGCGTAAACCAGATAGGCCAGCAGCAGCAAGCACACCATTGCGCCCAGCCCATAGATGACGGCAAGGCTGTTCATTTCTGATCTCCTTGGGATTTATCCAGCTTTTTGAATCCCCACACCATCAGAACCATCGAGCCCCAGAACAGTGCAACCCCTAGAACGAACGGAATGTCCATAGTCTTTCTCCAACAAAGAAATGTGATGGAGGGAGCTTATTTTTAGGGGCGTAAAAATGGGATTGAAAGATGGCGCACTGCTGTAAAAAAAGCGTAAAAACCCGGAGCATGGTGCGTATCGAGAGACAGCATTTACGGAATTTTTACGCTATCCCGTGTTGTTTTAAATGTCGTTTTTACATGCTGAGAAATATGCTTGGATCTTCATTTCGATAGCTGCTACTCGCAACCTTTATGAGAGTCCCCATGAGCGTCAAAACTAAATCCATCCTCGTACTTGCAACTGCGTTGGCCAGCACCGTTGCATTGGCCCAAACCGCCGCTCCTGCAACTGCCGCCGCCGAGCCAGCGTCGACCTTGAGCTTCAATGTTGGTGTGGTCAGCGACTACCGCTTTCGCAGTGTTTCACAAACCTCGTTCAAGCCCGCGCTACAAGCCGGTGTGGATTTCGCCCACAAGAGCGGTCTCTATGTGGGCGCATGGGGCTCCAACATCAACTGGATCAAGGACTATGTTGGCGCAACCGACGGCACCCTGGAAGTGGACATCTACGGTGGCTACAAGGCCGAAATCGCCAAGGATTTCAGCTTCGACGTGGGTGCAATAACTTACCAATACCCCAACAACACGGCTGGCAAGGTGCTGGTCAATGCCAATACTACTGAAATCTATGGTGCCATCACCTTCGGTATCGTGACTGCCAAATACAGCCAAAGCACCGGCAACTTCATTGCCAACCCAGACAGCAAGGGCAGCGCCTACATCGAAATCGCGTCCGCATTTGACCTGGGTGGAGGCTTCTCGCTGACTCCACACATGGGTCGCCAGTCCATCCCCAACCAGACTGGCAGTGCCGGTGACTACACCGACTACTCGATCACCGTGGGAAAGGATTTCGGCAACGGCCTGACAGCCTCTTTGGCGGCTATGACCACCGACGCCAAGGACTCCTTCTACAAAGTCGGAACCTTTGACAACATCGGCAAGAGCGCCATCACTGTTGGTGTGAAATACACGTTCTGATCCATTCCGGATGGGTGTCTGGCTGGCCTAGCAGCTTGCCTAGGGCAATGCACTGACAAGCGCCAGCCCTCAGTTGCTGCGCTGCAACACGTTTGCAATTTCGTTGGAAATGACCCCTATGGCACGTACAAGCAGGGGTGTCTGGCGCAAAATGGCGGTCCCCAATGAAATGGAGCCCGTGCCGAACAGAGGCCGGGTGAATGTGTGTCTGCATCCAAATCGTCTTTATCGGCGCTGACCCTGGGCGCCATTGGCGTTGTGTACGGCGACATCGGAACCAGCGTGCTGTACGCGGTCAAAGAAGTCTTCAGCTCAGGCCGCGTCCCCTTCACACCCGAGAATGTGCATGGCATTCTGTCCATCTTCTTTTGGACGCTGACGGTCATTGTTTCCATCAAATACGTGGCGTTGGTGCTGCGGGCCGACAACAACGGCGAAGGCGGCTTGGTGGCCATGCTGGCCTTGGCGTCCCAATCGGTCAAAGACAAACCCAGACTGCGCCGCATCTTATTGGTGGTCGGTATTTTTGGCACCTGTCTTTTTTACGGTGACGGTGTTATCACCCCTGCCATCTCCGTGCTGTCGGCGGTAGAGGGTATGGAGGTCATCTCACCAGCCCTGCACCGTTTCATTATTCCGATCACGTTGATGATTCTGCTGGGCCTGTTCATGGCGCAAAAAAACGGAACCAGCGGTATTGGCAAGTTGTTTGGACCCATCACCTTGGTGTGGTTTGCCAGTATTTCTGTTTTGGGCTTGGTGCACATTGCTGACCGGCCCAGTATTTTGATGGCCATCAACCCAATGTATGCGCTGTCCTTCATTTGGGAGCAACCGGGCACCACCTTCATCATCTTGGGCGCAGTGGTGCTGTGCGTGACCGGTGGCGAGGCCTTGTATGCCGACTTGGGCCACTTTGGCAAAAAGCCTATTCGGCTGGCCTGGTTTGCCATCGTCATGCCGTCACTC
>JBDTAG010000539.1:0-7628 GCA_039924745.1 Rhodoferax sp. | reverse complement strand
GCGATGCAAAAATTGCCGGTAAAGGAGTTCAAAAATGAGTGCGCTGATCATTCTGGCGTTACTGGTGGTGCTGATGCTCACCGGCATGCCGATATCGATTTCCCTGGGTTTGACCGTTCTGTCATACATGTTCTTCATGACCGAAGTGCCGATTGAGTCGGTGGCACTCAAGCTGTTCACCGGCATTGATAAGTTCGAGATCATGGCGATTCCGTTCTTCATCTTGGCGGGCAACTTTTTGACACACGGTGGTGTGGCCAAACGGATGATTACGTTTGCCACATCCATGGTCGGTCACTGGCACGGTGGTCTGGGCTTGGGTGGGGTGTTGGCCTGCGCATTGTTTGCAGCGGTATCGGGCTCCAGCCCGGCAACCGTAGTGGCCATTGGGTCTATCTTGATGCCAGCAATGGTCAAGGCAGGATTTCCCAAAAGCTTTGGTTCGGGCGTGGTCACCACGTCGGGCGCATTGGGTATCTTGATCCCACCGTCCATCGTGATGGTGATGTATTCGGTCTCGACCAATACGTCGGTTGGAGCCCTATTCATGGCCGGCGTCATACCTGGCGCAGTACTCGCATTGTTGTTAGGGTTGACCACTTGGTACCGCGCCAAGAAGAACAACTACCCTTGCCAACCCAAAGCCACGTGGGGCGAACGTTGGGTGGCATTTCGCAGAGCCATCTGGGGCTTGTTGCTGATCGTGGTGGTGATGGGTGGAATCTACACCGGCATTTTCACCCCCACTGAAGCGGCTGCCATGAGTGCGGTGTACGCCTTTATCGTGGCCGTTTTTGTGTACAAAGACATGGGCCTGAAGGATGTACCCCGCGTGTTGCTGTCCAGTGCCAACATGAGCGCCATGTTGCTGTACATCATCACCAACGCCGTGCTGTTCTCGTTCTTGCTGACCCACGAGAACATCCCGCAACAGATGGCCGATCACATGATTGGCACTGGTATTGGCGTGATTGGCTTTTTGGTGATCTCCAATGTGCTCTTGCTCGTGGCAGGTAACTTTATGGAGCCGTCCAGCATTGTGCTGATTCTGGCGCCTATTTTGTTCCCGATCGCAACCAAGCTGGGCATTGACCCCGTGCATTTCGGCATCATCATGGTGGTCAACATGGAGGTTGGCATGTGCCATCCTCCTGTGGGTTTGAACCTGTACGTAGCCTCGGGCATTACCAAAATGGGAATTACAGAACTGACCGTGGCGGTGTGGCCCTGGTTGGCCACGATGTTGGGCTTCCTGGTCATGGTGACGTATTGGCCGACTATGTCGCTATGGTTGCCACGCACGATGGGCATGTTGAACTGACGCAGATTTGCCCCTTAGAAGAAACCCTGCTACCGTTTGGTTCGCAGGGTTTTTTTCTTCCAGTAAAAAGTCAGAGAGTACGGTCCATGCCAGAAACACCACAGAGTCTGATTGCCTTTTGCAGAGAAGGCCGCCGCGTGTGTCCCATGCCCAAGAGTTGGAATGCTTTGTTTGAGATGCTGCCCAACCGCAAGCGTACGGCCTTGGGCTGGGAACCCCCGTTGCCCTTGATTCTGGAAGCATGGGATAGCACACCAGCGCCGCTCAAAACCTTGCGCCTGGCGGAACACATCGAATGGGCGACTGAGCAAGGTGCGCTCGACGCTATTTCTGCTTTCCTTCGGGCACTGCCAGAAAGCGAGTGGTTGCACACCGGCAGTTAACGGCTTGGTTTTGCCTGCTATTTTTGCTTGGCCGCAACCTGTAGATTGAGCGATTTGGCATAGGTTGGCGCTCGCCGCTGCAGGCTGGCTTGTTCGTACGCATAAGCCATGGCAATCAGCGGTCCTTCTGCCCACGCTCCGGCGACGAACGACAAACCGCAGGGCAGGCCATGCACATAGCCACAGGGCACAGTGATGTGCGGATAGCCCGCTACAGCGGCGGGTGTCGTAAAGCTGGCGCCTGAGGCGTCACCATTGATGAAGTCTGTCAACCAAGCCGGACCACAGGTCGGTGCCACAAGCGCATCCAACTGGTGCTCTTTCATGACCTGGTCTAACCCTTCTTCGCGTGCATAGCGGTGGTTGTTGGCCAGTGCATCCAGGTATTCTTGGCTGTCGAGCCCGCCCTTGGTCTGGGCGTTCACAAAATGCTCTTGCCCAAAGTATGGCATCTCTTGTGCGCGGTGTTGGTCGTTAAACGCGATCACATCGGCCAGCGTTTTGACAGGCGCACTCGGACCATAGTCCGCCAGGTAGGCCGCCATGTCGGCCTTCAACTCGTACAACAACACGGTTAGTTCGGTGTCTGCATATTTCGCGATATTTGGTACTTCAGCCACATCCACCAGCGTGGCACCTTGGGCTTTCAGCACGGCCAATTGCGATTCAACCAAGGTCGCTACGGGTTCTCCAGAACTCGCCAACTGGGAACGAACCACGCCGATGCGTTTGCCCTGCAAGCCGTTGCGGTTTAAAAATTGGGTGTAGTCCACCTTCTTCTGATCGGCCAACACAGTAGCCGGATCGCGCGCGTCGCTGCCCGCCATGGCGGTAAGTAGCGCAGCCGCATCGGCCACCGTGCGGGCCATGGGACCTGCGGTATCTTGCGAGTGGGCTATTGGCACTACACCGGCGCGACTGACCAGACCGACGGTTGGTTTGATGCCAACCAGGCTTGCCACCGAAGCGGGCGAAGTTATGGACCCATCGGTTTCAGTGCCCACGGCAATCGCAGCTAGACTGGCTGCCATGCTGGCGCCCGAACCGGAACTGGATCCGCTGGTATTGCGGTCAAGAGCATAGGGATTGAGTGTGAGCCCACCGCGCGCGCTCCAGCCGCTGGTTGAGCGTGTGGACCGCATATTGGCCCATTCCGACAGATTGGTCTTGCCGAGAATCACTGCTCCAGCATCGCGCAGGCGCGACACCAGTGCCGCATCGCGTGGTGGCTTGATGCCCGCCAAAGCCAGTGACCCGGCGGTGGTCTGCATCTTGTCCGCTGTGGCAATATTGTCTTTGAGCAAGACCGGTATGCCATGCAGAGGCCCGCGTGGGCCTTTGGCCTTGCGTTCGGCATCCAATGCGCTGGCAATAGCCAGTGCGTCGGGATTGAGCTCAATCACCGAGTTCAGCCGTGGCCCAGCTTGGTCAACAGCCGCAATGCGAGACAAGTAGAGTCGTACCAACTGTTGGGCCGAGGTCTTGCCAGATGCCATGGCCGCCTGCAACTCTGCGACCGTCTTTTCGGTGACGTCAAAATCGCTGTCGGAATTCGTTGTTGCTTGGGCGGTCATTGTCGAGCCTCCTGTGACTAGCATCAGTTCTACGAAATCACGTCGGTGCATGTGTTGCCTCTTTGTGATGTGTCACATGCTGATCCCTGACAAGTCCGGCCAGCAACACGTCCACCAACGTTCCACCGCCTTCCTTGGAGCCGCCGTTAACGACCACTTCGGGTACCAGCTTCACACCAGCGGAAGACAAAGCCTGCGCAACTTGAACGATGGCGTAGTTACCGGATTCCATTGAGTCGATCTTCTGTTTGATGACCGTGGCCTCCGCTTGTCCGACCGCCAGCGTTTTGCCGGCTTCCGCTTCGCCGGTTACGCGGATCACTTCGGCATCGGCATTGGCGTTGATCTTTTTGGCACGGGCTGCACCATCGGCAGTCTTGACCGCCGCTTGGGCAGAAAACTCTGCGATGGCCACTTTGCGCTCTGCATCCACCACCTGCGCCTGCGTGTTGGCCAGTGCAGTGGCTTGCTCTAATTGTTGGCGCACGCCTTGCGCCTCCATTTGCGTGTTGTAGGTTACTTTTTCCTGTTCCGCAATCTTGCGGTCGGTCAGCGTCTTCATCAGGTCGGCAGGCGGACTGATGTCGCCGATCAGCGTTTCCACTGCGCCCACGTCGTAGTCCCTCAAGGCCTTGGCGATCGCTTCCTTGGCCTCAGCCTGGCGCTCGGTGCGTTGCTTGAGGAAGTCGATCACATCCGAACTTTGTGCTGCGTTGCGGAAGTAGTTGCCAATGGTCGGCTCCAACACCTGTGTGACCAGTGCTTCCATGCTGCCAAACCGGGCAATCACCTTGGGGGCATCGTTACGCGGAATATGGATGATCTGGCTTACGTCCAAGTTGAATGTGAAGCCATCGGCCGAGCGGACCGTGATGGTCGACAGGTTGGCATCGAGCTTGTGGGCCTCGGTCTTTCCGGTCGCCCAGTTAAGCACTACGTTGGCAGTGGGCACAACCCGCACCTTGTGTGTGTAGGTGTTGATGGCGTATTTGCCGGGGTCCAGCACATCGACCCAAACACCTTTTTCACCCCGGCGCACCATGTTGGCGTGTTTGAATTCGACGCCCGTCACGTCATCCCCCACCTTGCCGACGAATGCCACGACGACGCCGACCGATGCAATCGGCACCTCGGTCATTTCAATGATCTCGACCGTTGCAAACATCGGGTTGATGAAGTAGCGACCGGCTAGCAGCACCTGTTCCTGCAAACCCTTGGTTCCGGCATTGTCCACAAAGGCCTGTGGATCCTGGAATAAATTGTGCCCGGTCACTTCAGGGCCGGCGATCTCGCCAGTTTTCAGAGATGCACCTTCTCGCGTGGTCACGATGCCGACCTTGTTGTCTGGCACGTCCTGTACGTTGGCCATGGTAACCTTGAAGAGCCGTGGGTTGATGCGGTACTTGCCTTGCGGAATGATCGTCATCTGTGGTCCACGTTCGCCACCGCTGCTCATAAAAGCTTGCGCATCCTGAAACGAATCGCAGGCTACTTGTTTGCCGATGATTCGACCACCGGAGAGGGCACGGCCGTCGCGCGCTTCAACAATGCCGATCTTGCCGGGCTCGATCACCGTCATTTCTTCCATGTGCACCGTGAACAACAACGTGTTGATGCGCCAGGTTCCTGGAGGGATGACGGACATTTGCACACCACGCTCACCACTATTGGTAAGAAAGGCACGCGCATCCTGAAAATTGTCGCAATCAACCTGGCGTGCGATCACACGGCCATCCGGCAAGGGCTTGCCGTCGCACGCTTCAATGACAGCAATCTTTCCGTCAGGAACAATCGTGAACTCAACCAATTGAACCGTGTACTGCCAAGGCCACAGGAAAAAGTGCAGCCCTGGAGCCAGCGTATCGGCTTGCAAACCGGCTTCGCCCATCAGCGCCACGATCTTGCCAGCCGGCAACTCTCGGTTAGAGCCGAAAAGAACGAATTTCTTGGTGATGGTTCCTACAGCGTTGTCTGGAACGATCACGATGCCGAAAAGACGGAAGACCCACTTGTAAGCGAGAACAATTGCAACCGTGGCTACAACAGCCAAAATCGGGCCCAAATTACTATACATATCCATAACTTTTCCTACCTGCTGTGCAGTTGTGAAATCTGATTCTCGGATTCGGAATATCAGGATTGCATAAGGATTCTATGGATCGGTTGCGGGCCGTGCAGATTCGGCAACTTGGTTGCTAACAATGGTCTTTCCGATAGGCGCCAAAGCCAAGCCCGCGAGCTTGATGTGCTGAATCGCGAATGGGATACCGATGACGGTGATGACGCAGCACACTGCAGAGACGAGGTGACCAATAGCCAGCCAGACTCCGATAAAGATGAACCAGATGACGTTGCCGATGGTGCCCATGGCGCCAGTGCCAACGTCCTGAACGCCGGTAAGCGTTGACCGGTTGATTGCCATCTTCCCGAATGGCAGGAAGGCAAATTGCCCTATGACAAAACATGACTTCGCCCAAGGTAGGCCAACAATGGTGATGGCGCACAGCAGTCCGGCGACCCACCAGCCTACGCCCATCAAAAAGCCCCCCAATACAAACCAGATTACATTGCCAATGGCGCTCATCTTTGTACTCCCTGTTTGCAATTAACCTACCGGCCAGCTGAAGAACGCCAGCACATGAATAAAAAAACCCCACTACCGAAAAGATAGCAGGGTTTCCATATTTTTATTGGTGCCGCTTGACGGAATCGAACTGTCGACCTTCTCCTTACGAAGGAGCTGCTCTACCAACTGAGCTAAAGCGGCATACCAATTTCAAATTATATCGCGGGCCTTTTACGCTTCGCGGTGGTAGCGGGTTAGGCGCTCTACTTCGTTTTTAGAACCCAGCGCTACGCTGACACGTTCGTGCAGTTTGCCTGGCTGGATGTCGAGAATGCGCTCCTTGCAGTTGGTGGCCGCACCACCAGCCTGCTCCACGATCCAGGCCATGGGGTTGGCTTCGTACATCAGGCGCAGCTTGCCGGGCTTTTCGGGCTCGCGCTTGTCCCAGGGGTACATGAAGATGCCGCCACGGGTCAGGATGCGGTGCACGTCGGTCACCATGCTGGCGATCCAGCGCATGTTGAAGTCTTTGCCGCGCACGCCATCTTTGCCCTGCAGACACTCGTCGATATAGCGCTTCACCGGGGCATCCCAGTGGCGCATATTGCTCATATTGATGGCGAATTCCTTGGTGTCTTCAGGAATACGCATCTTCTCCTGCGTCAATACAAATGAGCCCTGCTCGCGGTCCAGCGTGAACATGGCCACGCCATTGCCCACGGTCAACACCAACGTGGTTTGCGGGCCATAAACGCAGTAGCCAGCAGCAACCTGCTTGCAACCGGGTTGTAAAAAGTCTTGTTCTGACACGCCCACGCCTTCGGGCTTCTTCAGCACGCTGAAGATGGTGCCGATGCTGACGTTGACGTCGATATTGCTGGAGCCGTCCAGTGGGTCGAACAGCAACAGGTATTCGCCCTGCGGGTAGCGGTTGGGCACCAGGTAGATGCCTTCCATTTCTTCGCTGGCCATCGCAGCCAAGTGACCGCCCCATTCGTTGGCTTCGATCAGTACCTCGTTAGAGATGATGTCCAGTTTTTTCTGAATTTCACCCTGGATGTTTTCGCTTTCGGCCGTGCCCAGTACGCCACCCAAGGCCCCCTTGTTGACGGCGTGGCTGATGCTCTTGCATGAGCGCGCCACCACCTCCAGCAGCAAGCGCAGTTGCGCGGGTATGGAGCCGTCAACGCGTTGCTCTTCGACCAGGTAGCGGGTCAGTGATATTTTTTGTGCCATACCCACCTCAATCCGCTAAGGCGCGGTCGATGACCTCGCGTACATCATTGCTCAGGTCGGTTTTTGCGGCCACGCGGGCCAGGGCCTCACGGGCTGCGCTACGGTATGGTTCGGCCAGTCGCTTCCAACGGTCCAAAGCGCGGGCCAGGCGGGCGGCCACTTGGGGGTTGATGCCGTCCAGTTCAATGACACGTTCGCTCCAGTACACATAGCCCGCCGCGTCTGCGCGGTGGAAGCCGCCCGGGTTGCCATTGCAGTAGCTGAAGATGACGCTGCGCGCGCGGTTGGGGTTGCGTATGTTGAAGTCGCTGTGTGCCATCAACTGGCGTACAGCGGGCAGCACATTGACTCCACGGTCCGGGGCGCCTGCTTGCATGGCAAACCACTTGTCCAGCACCAGCTCTTCGTGTTTGAACAGGGTGTGGAAGAGGGCCAGGGCGGGGGTTGACAGCGCGTGTCCGCTGCTGATCAGTGCTTGCAGCGCATTGGCCCGATCGGTCATGTTGCTGGCATCTTTGAAGCGTTGCAGGGCTTTGCCGGGCCACACT
>JBDTAG010000538.1:0-4836 GCA_039924745.1 Rhodoferax sp. | reverse complement strand
GAGAGCCAGCGCGGTTGATTCTCTTCAATGATGGAGAGCTCTACGCGGTCCACCATGGGCAAGCGTTTGCCTTTCATCTTTTGATAGACAGCTTGTGCAACCGGATCATCAGCGGGTGGCTCGGCGTTATAAAACTCTTCCCGAAAATTTGGGTTTTTGATGAAGGTAATTTTGGATGAGCGGGTCCACTGATCGAGCTTGAACGGTCCAGTGCCAACCGGGTGCTCCATGATTTTGTCGCCATACTTTTCCACGACCTCGCGCGCCACTATCCCGTAAACACCGGTATCTGCGAGCTTGTAGATAAACCTGGGATGTTTGTCTTGGGTCTTGAACTGGACGGTATATCGATCCAACGCACGAATACCTTCGACCTCCTTGTCATAGTTGAAGTGTGCACCCGGCTTTTCGGCTTCTCGTCGCAGCGCATCGAGACCCACGAGCTTTTCTTCTTCCAGATCGGGATAGGTCTGCGCTTTGGTTTTTGGATCGAAAGGCCGCTTGTAGCTGTAGACAACGTCCTGCGCTGTCAGTTCGCGTTTTTTACCGCCGAAGGCTGGGTCGTCAGCAAAGTAGATTCCGGGTCGGATTTTGATCGTCAGAGTGCGAAGGTCGTCGCTGTACGTGGGCATGGCCACCGCCAACACCGGACGAATCTTGACCGGTCGCGCCAAATAGTCATACCCGTACAACCCATCGAAAATGTTCGCGGTCACGATGCGGGAATACAGGTCTGATAACTGCGGTGGATCGAACCCGGTTTCTGCTACCTGAAAAGCGTAGCGCAACACTTTTTCAGTTGGCTGTGTTTGCGCGTGCAGTCCAAAAGCGCCTAACAGCGAGACCAGCAGACAAAAAATAATCCGCACTTTTTTCATATTCATAGTAAGTAACACTAATACCCATTCGATCGATGGCAAGCATAATCGCTCCGATCTATAAGTCCATGGGCGTTTCCCCCATACCAACCACCCTATGATTTCCTACATCTTGCGACGTGTCTGGCAGATGGTCCCCACCCTGCTGGGGGTGATGCTGCTGATTTTTTTCCTGTTCAAATTTTTCGGAGGAGACCCGGTTGAAATCATGGCCGGGTTGAAATCCTCTCCCGAACGGATCGCGTCGCTACGTGCCGAACTGGGTCTGGATAAACCGGTCTTGGAACAGCTCTGGGTGTTCGTGCAGCAGGTCTTTACCTTTAATTGGGGCAAGAGCTGGAGTACCAATGAGGCTGTCTCGCATATCTTTGCAACACGCCTGCCAGCCACGCTCACCATCATGGTTCCGATCCTGCTATTGCAGACAGGGCTGGCTATTTTGGCGGGGCTCGCTGTTGCGTATGTTCGCGGCAGTCTGACCGACCGCGCAATCATGATCATCTCGACCGTTGCGCTATCTGTGAGCTTTCTGGTGTACATCATTGTTGGGCAATATGTGTTCGGGTTCGTGCTGGGCTGGTTTCCGGTACAGGGCTGGACAAACAGCCTGTGGAAGAATCTGGTCACCTATGCGCCCTTGCCAGTTTTTCTGGCCGTGCTGGTTAGTCTGGCCCCGCAGACGCGCTTGTACCGGACGTTCTTTCTCGACGAAATTGGACAAGATTACGTACGCACGGCGCGGGCAAAAGGCGTTTCCGAAAACAGCATCATGCTCAAGCATGTGCTGCGCAATGCGATGATCCCGATTTTGACCAACGTCGCCACTGAGCTTCCAGGGGTATTCATTGGCTCATTCTTGATCGAAGTTTTCTTCTCGATCCCTGGTTTGGGACGGGAGATCCTGGTAGCCGTCAACCGCAGCGACTACCCCGTGATCCAGGCAGCGACGGTGTACCTGGCCGCGCTGACGATGGTGATCAATCTGATCACCGACGTGTTGTACAAGTTTGTTGATCCACGGGTGACCCTGAAATGAGCACTGACGCATTCATCGCCCTGCCCAAATCGCCTGGCGTATGGGCACAAGCATGGACCCGTCTGAGGAACGACCGGGTCGGCATGATCGCCCTGTTGGTGACCCTGTTCTTTATCGGCTTGGTGGTATTGGCCCAACTGGGTTTGGTGGCAAAAGACTGGCAAAAAGAGGTCGGTTTATCCTTTGCACCGCCTACTTTTGTAGGAAAAATCGTAGATGTCTCGCAGTCAGCGGTTGTGGACAATATTGAAGGCCCCAACATCGACATCAGTGATGTAGATCCGCTGGCACCGCGCTACCCGGAATGGTCCGCACGCGCGGCCAAGGTACAAACGGTTGCAACACACAAGTCCGACACCCTGCCTTTTGGTGGCGATCAACTTGGGCGTGATGTGCTGAGCAAGGTGATCAAAGGCGCGCAAGTGTCTATTACGGTGGGCTTGGCTGCGGCCTTGATGGCAACACTGATCGGAACCGTGCTCGGCGCTGTGGGCGGCTATTTTGGTGGCTGGGTGGGCGATGCCCTGGAATGGATCTACAACGTCTTTACTGCCATTCCCTACATCTTGCTGATATTTGCACTGGCAGCCGTGCTCAAGACAGGGCCCATGGCCGCCACCTTGGGTAGTGGTGTCTGGACTGTGGTCATCATCCTCGGAATGGTGGGCTGGACAGGCATCTACCGGCTGGTGCGATCTGAATACATGAAACACCGATCGCGTGAGTATGTACGCGCAGCTGAGGCCATCGGTGCCAGCCATTTTTCGCGGATGTTCATCCATATTCTTCCCAACATCAGCCACGTGGTTCTGGTGCAGTTGAGCCTGTATGTGGTGGGCTTTATCAAGGCGGAGGTGATCTTGTCGTTTCTCGGTTTGGGTGTACCGATTGACATGGTCAGCTGGGGCACCATGCTCTCAGAAGCCCAGACTGAACTGGTGCTGGGCAAGTGGTGGCAATTGGTCGCAGCCACCGTCTTCATGGCCACATTTGTCACCGCGTTTGCCTTGCTGACCGACGCCTTGCGCGATGCGCTTGACCCCAAACTTCGCTGAGACCACCATGACCCATTTAATCAGCGTGCAAGACCTGCGGGTGTCTTTTCGCATGAGCAAAACGCAAACGGTAGAAGCCGTGAAAGGCGTCAGTTTCGACATACCTGCCAACGCAACCGTCGCCTTGGTCGGTGAATCAGGCAGCGGCAAAAGTGTCAGTGCCATGAGCATTGTTCAGTTACTGCCTGAGAACGCCATCATTGCGCCCGAAAGCAAAATTCTGTATGGCGGGCGCAATTTGCTGGGCACGCCGGTCGAGGAGCTGCGTCGCTTGCGGGGCAAAGATATTTCGGTGGTCTTTCAAGAACCCATGAGTTCGCTCAACCCCGTGTTTCCTGTGGGTGAGCAGATTGCCGAAGTGCTGCGCATCCACATGAACCTCAACCCGCGCCAGGCACTGGACCGCGCGCTGGAACTGATGACCGAGGTGGGCATTCCCCGCCCCAAAGAGCGCCTCAAGGCCTACCCACATGAACTGTCAGGTGGTCAACAACAGCGCGTGATGATCGCCATAGCCATTGCCTGCGAGCCTAAATTGCTGATAGCGGATGAGCCCACGACCGCGCTGGACGTCACTGTGCAGCGCCAAATCACTGATCTGCTTTCCAAGCTGCAACAACGCCAAAAAATGAGCGTGCTCTTCATCAGCCACGACTTGGGTCTGGTTGGCGAAATATCAGACCAAGTTGTCGTGATGCGCCATGGCATGGTGCGCGAAACAGGTGACGTAGAAACGATTTTCAACGCGCCGAAGG
The DNA here is from genome assembly GCA_039924745.1 of Rhodoferax sp. Classification (GTDB taxonomy): domain Bacteria; phylum Pseudomonadota; class Gammaproteobacteria; order Burkholderiales; family Burkholderiaceae_C; genus Allorhodoferax. Next base: position 1,112 of record JBDTAG010000538.1, on the reverse strand, counting down.
ACGCCTATACGCGCGCCCTCATTGCCTGCCGCCCCAACCTGGACAAGCGCCCCAAGCGCCTGCCGGTCATCGACGACTTTGTGAACAACCGCCCCATCGTCACCGAGCAACGCGTCAGCACCCCGCCGATCGGTGCGCCGCTGGTCACCGTTACGGGCCTGCGCAAGGAATACAAACTCAAGACTGGCTTGTTCCGTCACATCCTATTTCCGGCGGTCAAACAAGCTGATTTCAACTTGTACAAGGGCCGCACACTGGGTGTGGTCGGTGAGTCCGGTTCTGGCAAGACAACCGTTGGCATGATGCTCACCCGTCTGACGGATGCCACCACCGGCAGCATCATGTTTGAGGGTAAAGACCTGACGCATCTCAACGGCGACCAGATGCGGCCTTACCGAAGCCGCATACAAATTATTTTTCAGAACCCCTATGCCAGCCTGAATCCGCGCTTCACCATTGCACAGATTTTGATGGAGCCAATGCGCATCCACGCCATCGGCAAGGACGAAGACGACCGTGCGCGCATGACCCTGGCCTTGCTGGAAAAGGTCGGGCTGCCGCGCGAGGCTTTCGGCAAATACCCGCACGAGTTTTCAGGCGGCCAACGCCAACGAATCGCCATTGCGCGCTGCCTGTCTATGAAGCCGGAGATCATTGTGTGCGACGAAAGTGTTAGCGCATTGGATGTCAGCGTGCAAGCCACGGTGCTGAACTTGCTGCTGGACCTGCAAGAAGAGTTTGGCTTGTCTTACGTATTCATCAGCCATGACTTGGCTGTGGTCAAGTACATGGCCGACGACATGCTGGTCATGAGCAACGGCGAGATTGTGGAACGCGGATTGGCAGAAGACATTTACCGTAACCCGCAGCATGCGTATACGCGGCAGTTGCTGAAGGCGATACCCCAAGGGCTGGAAGCGCGCACTGAACGGATCTCTTAAGTAAAATCGGGCACTAGCCCTCGTGGAATATGAACAGTTCGCTATTATTTTAGTAGCGAATGACCAAAAGCGCTAGCTTTGTACTTCGCCTGCAGGCTTCTTGTAGCGGGCGTACGACCACAGGTATTGGCCCGGGTTGCGGCGTATCAGGCGCTCCATGCCGGCATTGAC
>JBDTAG010000537.1:0-5925 GCA_039924745.1 Rhodoferax sp. | reverse complement strand
CACTGCGCCCGGACGAGATCGAACTATTGGATGCACTGGCCAGTCATTTGGCCAGTGCGATAGAAGGGCTGCGTGCTGCTGCCTTGGAGCGCGAGGCCGCGGTGGGTGAGGAGCGTTCTTTTTTGGCGCGCGAGCTGCACGACTCGATTGCCCAATCACTGGCGTTTCTGAAAATTCAGGTTCAGTTGCTGCGCAGTGCGACCCAAAAGGAGCAGCCACAACAAGTGCAAACTGCCCTGAACGAACTGGATGTAGGCTTGCGCGAAAGCATCAACGATGTACGCGAACTATTGTTGCACTTTCGCACCCGGACCAACACCCTGGATATCGAAACTGCTTTGCAAGAAACCCTGCAAAAATTCAAACACCAGACAGGTTTACCGGCCCAACTCCATATCAAAGGCGATGGACTCCCTTTGCCTGCCGACGTGCAAGTGCAGGTCTTGCATGTGGTGCAAGAAGCGTTATCCAACGTGCGCAAGCATGCAGACGCTAAGCAGGTTGATCTGGAGGTGCTAAAGGGTCAAGGCTGGCGCATCGTGGTGCGGGATGATGGCGTCGGATTCGATGCCTTGCAAGCCAGCCGCGAAACACAGGTCGGCATGAAAATCATGCGCGAGCGTGCTAGTCGCATCGGTGCGCAGGTGGAGGTAGTGTCCGCGTCTGGTAAGGGTTGTGTGGTTACATTGACATTACCATCACACCCCGTCATGGGTGGCCGTAAATAGAGGTAAAGAGTTGAACCCCAATAAACTTTTAATAGTGGATGACCACAGTCTTTTTCGGCGGGGACTGACCGCTCTGCTGATGCAAGATGGACGCTTTGAAGTTACAGCCCAGGCAGGCGATATTGGTGAGGCGTTGCGTTGTGTATCCCGGGTTACCCCTGATCTGATTTTGTTGGACAACCATTTACCCGGTGTGCGTGGTGTAGACGGCATCGCCGCACTGAAAGATGCCTGCCCAGGTGTTCGCATCCTGATGCTCACCATCAGCGAAAACGAAGCTGATCTTGCAGCTGCACTTCAGGCTGGAGCCGACGGCTATTTGCTTAAGACCGTGGAGTCGGAGCAATTGTGTGAATCCATTACTAAAGTGTTAACCGGAGAGTCAGTCGTCAGTCCAGAAATGATGACTAAATTGGTATCCGTCATTCGGGCCAAACCAAGCGGCACTTTAGAACCACTATCGCCACCAGCGGCCACCGGAATAGAACTGCTTTCAGCCCGCGAGCGGGAAGTGCTGGTGCTGATTGCACGTGGCGACAGCAACAAAGTAATCGCCCGCCACCTCGACATCGCGGAGACCACCGTCAAGATCCATGTGCAGCATATTTTGCGTAAACTGCAGCTGAGTTCCAGGGTACAGGCTGCAGTGTTTGTATCTGCGCTTGGTATAGCTTGACCCGTTTCTATATCTACTGCACATTAGCTTAGTCAGGGTGCCAGTTCATATTTGCTTCTGCCATGAAACGCCTGTTCGCGACCCTCTTACTCTTGGTTCTTGCGTCCACGCCTTCCGCGTGGGCCGAAGAGGCAATTCGTTTTGGTGTACTGGCGTTTCGACCTAAAGACCAAGCCTTAGAGCAATGGCAACCACTAGCAAACTATTTGCAAACTGCTCTGGGCCGCGCTGTAAATTTGGCGGTTTACGACTTAAACGAGCTTGAAGCTGCGGTGGCCCGTGATGCGCTGGATGTTGTGTTGACATCCCCCAGTCAATACATTGCACTCAAAACCCGTTACGGACTCTCAGCACCGCTGGCAACCCAAATCACACGCGAGGCCGGCCGCGACATTACCGCTTTTGGTGGAGTCATCTTCACGCGGGTCGACGCAAAAAACATTAACCTCCTGCAAGACTTGGCGGGCAAGCGCATTGCACTCACCAGCATGGATTTCACTGGTGGGTACCAGATGCAGGCATTTGAGATGATGGAGGTCGGCCTACCGCCTTTGGACAAAGGACTATTGCGCCCGATCGGCATGCCGCAAGATCTGACAGTAGCGGCGGTTTTGAACGGCCAGACCGATGTGGGTTTCGTCCGTAGCGGTGTGCTGGAAGCATTGGCACACGAAGGCAAACTGGACATGGCCCGCGTCAAAATCATTCACCCACAAACCTTACCCAACTTCCCCTTCATCAGTTCCACTCGGCTGTACCCCGAATGGCCAGTGGCTGTGACCCGACGGTTTACCGAACAGGTGGACCGAAAATTGGCCGTCGCTCTACTATCCATGGCGCCGGACAGTGCGGCATCTCAAGCGGCCGGTATCGGCGGTTTTTCTATTCCTGCAGACTACAGTAGTGTTGAGTCGTTACTGCGTAATTTGCGTATGCCTCCCTTTGATAAGGCGCCTGAATTCACTCTCGTCGATTTTTGGCGTCGGTACACGGATTGGATAGTCGGAATTTTCGGAATGATGACTCTGGCTTTTGCTGCTTTTGGCAGCCGGCTCGTCACCCAAAATGCCTCCATCAAAAGGAGTAAAGAGCAATTTCAGCTGCAAAGCCAACGCGTTGCTGAAATCATATGGGGTACGAATATCGGAACCTGGGAGTGGAATGTGCAGACCGGGGACATTGCGCTGAATGAGCGTTGGGCGGAAATCGTCGGCTGCACGGTATCCGAGCTTGCCCCCACCAACATTCAGACTGTTTTGGAGCGCACCCACCCCGATGACCGCAAGCTTTCGGGCGACATGGTAGAGCGCTGCTTCAAACGGGAGATAGAAAACTACAGGTGCGAAATTCGGGTGCGCCACAAGAACGGTGGATGGGTCTGGGTGCTCAACCGCGGCCGGGTGGTCGAATGGACAACAGACGGAAAGCCTGTGCGTATGTCGGGCACTCAGGCCGATATTTCAGAACGCAAGCGTGCTGAACTACGTGAACAGCACCACAACCGCATACTGGCCATGCTTGCCGAAAATGTTACGTTGAAGGATGTTTTGTCCGCTCTAGCCACCGATGTTCAGGTCATCAGCCCCGGCGCACTATGCTGCATATTGCTGCTGGACGAGGAAAGCAAAGTGCTGCGTCTGGGGGCCGCCCCCAGCCTGCCCGAGTTCTTTCGAGCGGCAATTGATCGTTTTGGTGTCGGGGAAGGCATGGGCTCCTGTGGGAAAGCTGTTTTTAGCGGACAGCGAGTGGTTGTGAAAGACATTGAAAGCGACCCAGCTTGGACCCCTTTTTTGGATCTCACACGCCTAGCCGGTTTGGCCGCATGCTGGTCACAACCAATCATATCCACGCAGGGCAAGCCGATCGGCACATTAGCTTTGTATCACTCTACGCAGCGCTGCCCAACGCCTGAAGACATTCAACTGCTGGAAGACGAGGCCCGCCTTGCAGCATTAGTCGTTGAAAAGACCACCGATGAGGCCAATTTGCAACTAGCGGCCAGCGTCTTTCGACATGCACGCGAGGGCATCATGATCGCGGACGCCAAGGGCACCATCATCGAAGTGAACGAAACGTTTACCCAGATCACCGGATATACGCGAGCAGAGGCCATTGGACAAAACCCGCGCATTCTTCAATCGGGTCGGCAGGACTCAGATTTCTATGCCCAAATGTGGGAAGCTCTGAAAATTCATGGCCACTGGTCGGGTGAGGTTTGGAACCGGCGTAAAGATGGTGAGATATACGCTGAAATGCTGACGATCAGCGCCGTTCGGGATGCTGCCGGTGATGCAAACAACTATGTAGCCTTGTTTACCGATGTCACAGACACCAAAGAACAGCAGCGTAAGTTAGAGCACTTCGCCCACTTCGACGCACTTACGGGTTTACCCAACCGCGTGCTATTAGCAGATAGATTGAAGCAAGCCATGCTTCAGAGTCAGCGGCGCAATCAAGCATTAGCTGTGGTGTATCTGGATCTGGATGGATTCAAGGCAGTGAATGACGTGCACAGCCATAGCGTAGGTGACCAGCTATTGGTTTCCCTTTCACAACGCATGAAGGAAGCCTTGCGCGATGGCGATACCTTGGCCCGCATTGGTGGCGATGAATTTGTGGCGGTTCTGGTGGATTTGGAGCATCCAACCGACTGCGTGGCCGTATTGGAAAGACTGCTGCAAGCAGCGGCGGACCCCGTCACGGTGGACGGGCATGTTCTCAAGGTTTCGGCCAGTATTGGCGTTACACAGTTCCCTCAGGACGCGGCTGACGCCGATCAACTGATGCGCCATGCGGACCAAGCCATGTACATCGCCAAGCTTGGTGGAAAGAATAGATTCCACCATTTCGACGTCGCACAGGACACCGCCGTAAAAACACAGCGCCAGGATCTATCCACTATTCAAAATGCGTTGGAGAAGCGCGAGTTTGTTCTGTTCTATCAGCCAAAGGTCAATATGAAGACGGGCTTGGTAACTGGTGCAGAAGCGCTGATCCGTTGGCAACATCCTGAGCGGGGATTATTGCTTCCGGCTGCGTTCCTTGGTGTTATCGAAAGCCACCCCATCAGCATAGAACTGGGTGAATGGGTCATCGATACAGCATTGGCACAGATGGAAATTTGGGTAGGCATGGGCTTGCACTTTCCGATTAGCGTCAATGTCGGCGTACGCCAATTGCAACAAGGCGATTTTGTCGATCGGTTGACTGCCCTGTTAAAAGCCCACCCAGACGTGCCGCCGCTGAGCCTCGAGCTTGAAGTCTTGGAGACCAGTGCCATGGAAGATATAAGCCACGTTTCGAACGTGATGAACGCATGCCGTGCACTTGGCGTTGGCTTTGCGTTGGATGACTTTGGAACCGGTTACTCGTCGCTTACTTATTTAAAGAACCTGCCCGCCGAACTTCTCAAGATTGACCAAAGCTTTGTACGCGACATGCTCGACGACCCGGATGATCTAGCCATCGTAGAAGGTGTCATCGGCTTAGCTGCAGCCTTTAGACGCAATGTCATTGCTGAAGGTGTTGAAACCGCAGCACACGGCGAGCTGCTGTTGACTTTAGGCTGCGAGTTGGCGCAAGGTTATGGAATAGCACGCCCCATGCCAGCCCACAGCTTCCCCGAGTGGGTTGCCAATTGGCGGCCCGATATATCGTGGGTAACATGGCGGGAGCGTGCACTGAGTCGCGACGACAAAGCACTGGTTTTTATCGAAGTGGGACACCGACATTGGCTGCGAACCATTGAAGCATATGCGGGTGATGCGCGCAGCACCCCCCCTCCCATGCAAGCCGGTGATTGCCATTTTGGTCGCTGGCAAGCTGCCGACGGGGAGGCGCGCTTTGGAAGCAATCCTGCATTCTGGCAACTGGTTGATTTGCACGAACGCATCCACGAAAAAGCACAAATTTTTGTAACCGGCAAGCAATTTTCCAACGCCTCCACTGTAGACGTCGCGTTGTCAGAGCTACGTATTTTGCTGGACGATTTCGCTACAAAGTTGCGGATTTTGGTTCGTAGTTGACCGTCGTGTGGGTAAGTAGCCTTTGCACTACAGTCCCAGAGCTTCACACAGGCTCTGCACCCGCTTTGTCACTTCAACATCCATGGCCATGGTACGGCCCCATTCACGCTGGGTCTCGCCGGGCCATTTATTGGTAGCGTCCAACCCCATTTTGCTGCCCAGGCCACTAACGGGCGAGGCAAAGTCCAAGTAGTCGATGGGCGTGTTCTCGACCATCATGGTGTCACGCACCGGGTCAACCCGTGTGGTCAGCGCCCAGATGACTTCTTTCCAGTCTCGTACGTTAACATCGTCGTCCACTACCACGATGAACTTGGTGTACATGAACTGGCGCAGAAAACTCCATACGCCGAACATCACGCGCTTGGCGTGGCCGGGATAGCTTTTTTTGATGCTGACCACGGCCAATCGGTACGAGCAGCCTTCCGGCGGCAGGTAGAAATCGACGATCTCGCTGAATTGCTTTTGCAGCAGCGGCACGAAGACTTCATTCAGC
>JBDTAG010000536.1:0-3130 GCA_039924745.1 Rhodoferax sp. | reverse complement strand
CGAATCGCTGGGTATTCCGTTGCTGTCGGTGGTTGCCGCAGAGCCTGAAGTCAAAACCAAGGCGTCAAACAAAAAGGCGGATCAGCCCTCGTGAAATATGCCTAAGTAGCTATAAAAACAATAGCGTTTTGTAGCTGCATCTGCATTCACATCCACCATGGCCATCACGACACCGCTGTCCCTCAAAGGTCGGGCGCTGCGCCTGCTCAGCGGCCGCGAGTACTCCCGCTTTGAATTGGAGCGCAAGCTGGGCCAGTTTGAGGAAGAGCTCGGTGCCTTGGCCAAGGCCCTTGATGAATTGCAAGCAAAGGGCTTTATCAACGAGCAGCGGGTCGTCGAGTCGGTGCTGAACCGCCGATCTGCCAAACTGGGCACGGCGCGTATTCGCCAGGAGTTGCAAGGTAAGGGTCTGGCACCGGAGGCGGTGCAAGACGCCGTGGCGCAATTGCGCGCCACCGAAGTGGACCGCGCCCGCGAAGTCTGGCGCAAGAAGTTCGGTGAACCCGCAGCGGATTCCGCCGAGCGCGGCAAGCAAATGCGTTTTCTGGCCAGCCGGGGTTTTGGCGGCGACGCTATTCGCAAAGTGGTGGCAGAGGATTTTGAGGATGAGGCGTGAGCCAAACCCTAAACACGAACACCAACACGAGCAACACGAGCAACACGGTATTGGTGCCGCGTATCGAGGGCCGTATCCAGGTGATTCGCGGCCTGCGGGTGATGATTGATGTGGACCTGGCCAGCCTCTACGGGGTGGAAACCAAGCGGCTAAACGAACAAGTCAAGCGCAACCGGGAACGCTTCCCGTCCGACTTTCTGTTTCAGCTCACCGCAGCCGAGAAGGCCGAGGTGGTCGCAAATTGCGACCACCTCCAGAAACTCAAATTTTCTAAAGTGCTGCCGTATGCGTTTACCGAGCATGGGGCGATTCAGGCGGCCAATGTGCTGGCGTCAAGCCAGGCGGTGGAGATGGGGATCTATGTGGTGCGCGCGTTCGTGCATTTACGCGAAGTCTTGTCCACCAATGCGGATGTGGCCAAGCGACTCAGTGAACTGGAGATGAAGACAGAAACACTGGAGCTGTCACACGATACGTTTAGCCGCAATACCCGGCTGCAATTGCGTCAACTTCTGGACGCTGTGCGTGAGTTGACCACACCACCCGATCCACCGAAGCGGCCGATTGGGTTTGTGACGCCGCAGGAAAAACCGTCAACCATGGTCAGCAAGAGCACAAAGCGGAAGAGGGCACAGTAGACGCGCGCACTTAGACAGCGCCAAACGAACAATCCACGCCTAAATGCCATAGGAGCCTTCGGATCAATAGTCGCAACTTTGACTTGAAGAGGGAAAGATTAGTTTCCTCAATTCCAAAAACCGCCGCGGAGTCTCACTTTCCTCGAAAAATCGAAAAAACACCCGAAGCAAAGAGAATAACTATCCCCAAGGGAATAGCAAATGCAACCAACCAAAACATGCTTACCAAGCCCGATATGAGTCCCGTTAAGGCAGGCGCCGAGCACTTTGTTATGTAATCCACGCCAGTGCATGAAAACAACCAGGCGAGGCCAGAGCCAAGAAAACCGAGAACTAAGGGAACTGCAATGAGGATTAAAACAAGACGGAATGCGGTTTTCATAGACCAATACTTTACGGGTTGCTCAAGTCCTTAACTGCGTCAGTTCCGCTTCACTCAAAAAGAGGGTGTACGGGGCCGTCCAAAAGTCAATTTAAAGCCCGAGCATCAACTTCAGATTCTGCACCGCAGCACCGGAAGCACCCTTACCTAGGTTGTCCAACCGCGCCACCAAGACCGCATGCGCAAAACCGTCAGCCTTGGCATCGTTGGCAAACACCCGCAGTTCCATCTTGTTGGTGTCATTCAGCGCGACGGCATCCAACTTGAGGTCTGGGGTAGCGGCTTCCACCGTGACCCATTCACTACCTGCGTAATGTTTTTGCAGCGCGTCATGCAAATCCTGCGCAGAAGGTTTGCCGGGCAAGGTATCCAGATGCAGCGGCAACTGCACCAGCATGCCTTGTTTGAAGTTGCCGACCGACGGCACAAACAGGGGACGACGCGTCAGACCGGTATAGCGCATGATTTCGGGAACGTGTTTGTGTTTCAAACCCAAACCGTACAGCTCCATGGGCGGCGCACTGCCAGCCTCATACGCCTCAATCATGGTGCGTCCACCACCGGAATAACCGCTGATCGATGGCAGACAAACGGCGTAGTCGCTGGGTAGCAGCCCCGCATCCACCAACGGGCGGATCAAGGCAATCGCACCCGTGGCGTAGCAACCTGGGTTAGCCACGCGGCTGGCGTGGATGACGGCCTCACGTTGTCCAGCGGCCAATTCTGGGAAACCGTAGACCCAGTCCGGTGCCGTGCGATGGGCGGTGGATGCGTCAATGACCTTTGGGCCTTTTCCGCCACTAGCTCTCGTCAAGTCGTCAATCATCGCTACGGATTCAATAGCAGCATCGTCATGCAAGCACAGCACGACCAGATCGACTTGGGCCATCAAATCGCGCTTGGCGGCAGCGTCTTTGCGCAGTGCGGGGTCAATGCTGACAACCTCCACGCCGTGCGTGGTTTGCAGACGTTCGCGAATCAAAAGGCCGGTGGTACCAGCCTCTCCATCGATAAAAATTCTCTTCATACTGATTGCAGGTTCAACAGGCTCGCCAGAGTGAGCGGGATCAAAGCCAAACGACCGCCGTCAGGCAAGCATAAGTTTGGTGCGTTGCAACATGATACATTTCGGAGTTGATGTGTCCAGTGCCATGTTCGCAACACAAATTGTTGCAATTTGGTGAAAATTCTCCAGCTCCCAAAGAGACGTCATGAAAATCCACGAATACCAAGGCAAAGAAATTTTGCGCCAATTCGGTGTGCCGGTGCCTCGCGGCATCCCCGCCTTCACAGTACAAGAGGCGGTGGAAGCTGCCCAAAAGCTTGGGGGCCCGGTCTGGGTCGTCAAAGCGCAAATCCACGCCGGTGGGCGTGGCAAGGGCGGTGGCGTCAAAGTCGCCAAGACCATTGAAGACGTCAAACGCATCTCTGGTGAGATTTTGGGCATGCAGCTCAAGACCCACCAGACCGGCCCTGAGGGCCAGAAGGTCCGCC
>JBDTAG010000535.1:0-11353 GCA_039924745.1 Rhodoferax sp. | reverse complement strand
CTCGTGAAATAAGCATAGTTTACTATCAATAATATAGCAAACGAGAGCTGAACACTAAGTAATCTTGAAGACCGTTTTAACGGTCTTTGATCCAGATTTTTCCTCGTACACCGCCCACTGTTTGATGCCTTTCACCAGCACCGAGTTGCTGACGTCCTTCACCGGCTGCTTAGCCCTTAGCTTGGCAGTCACCCAGTCTTGGACATGGGGGAACGCACTGCCCTCCTTGCCCGTTGGGACCAGCAGCTCTTTGCCAGCGACACTGCCCATGGATGTAACGATCAATTCGGTTGCAGGCATCTTTACGGCTCCAGGGCACCCATGGAAGGTGGATTGCCATGGGCAACACCGGCGCGGTCATAAGCGGATAGTGATGGGTTGAATATTCCAGCACCGGCGACGGGGCTCGTTCGTGGCGGTTTGAGCGCCAGATTCGCAGACGCGCGCAGCACGCTTGCGGAGCTATCGTCAATCGTGCTTCCAAATCCAGGCGTTGCTGTTGCACCAGAGTTCGACAGCACCGAGTGCGCGCCTTCAGGAAGCGCAGTACAGCCCGATGTGGGGAGAGGATGGGATCCGTTCCACCAATAGTTGGCGTCGAAATGCAGATCAGCCGTTCCATTCACCACATTGAGTGGGCATGGCGACACGCTGCCTCCAAAGGTATTGCCAAGCGTCCCATTGACGGAGGCAATGACGTTGTCCACAACGGTCACATTGTGACTGCGCAGCACCCTTCCAATGGGTGCAGGTGCATTGGAACCCACGCCCCAACACTGGTCGACAGTCACGTAGTCTGTGCCGTTCCAAAACTGACAATCACTCCCAGCCCCGTCACTGGCACCCAGCAACTGGCTATCGTGCACCCGGATAGCATCGCCGCCATACACGGTACCTTGATCAATAGGAACCTGGTAAGACGCCGAGTAAAAAATCGTATTGCCCACAGCGGTGCAATCCGCGCACCCCGAAAACTCCAAGCCCGCTTCACGTGGATTAATGATCAGGTTGTTTCTCGCAACGGTTCTGAGTGCTTCGTAGCTCCACAAACCGTCCACGGAAAAGTAGTAGGTGGCATCGGTATCTTCACCCCCCAGCTCTACACGACGGACCCGGTTAAACGTATTGCTGTCATAGGTGACATCGACCGACCCGCCCTTGGCTTCGATACCCTGACCGCCCCCTGTTTGGCTGATGACATTGTTGCAAAACATGGCGCGGTGCACACCCACGTTGTCGATACCGTGGCGACTGGTTTGTGACACGGCACTGTTGAGCACCCACAGGTCTTCCACCTGGTTGAATTTCATACCATCCATGCCCTGGCCTTGACTGGTCTCGCCGCTTTGTGCGTCCAGCTCAAACAGGTTTTGGATAGTGACATGGGTGATGTAGATGTGGTGCGAAGCGGCATATTGCCCATACACGCTGGCGTTCAGAACGCCACCAGCGCCCGCGTTCTGGTTGGCGTTCAACGCTGCACCCGCAATGTGGATGCCAGCGGCGGCCTGCAGAGGTTGCGGTGCGTTGTGCGCGGCACCCGTCCATGCGCCAACGACTGACGGGCCAATAGTCACTCCATCTATTCCCAGGTAGGAGACACCCAGTAAATTGATGCCTTGCCCAAGCTGCGTGGCGTTCGGGGTCGGGTCCGTAGCAACAATGTAGATCGGTGTGCCACTGGTGCGCAAAATGTGCTGGGCATAGATTTCAGAACCCAAATTGTCGGCATACACACCAGGCGCTAGACGGATTCTGACCGGGTTGTTGGGATACGCATCACGCGCCGTATTCAGTGCAGCGCGCAAGCCCGATGTACCCTGGTTCGGGTTAACGTCAATGTTGACCCAGTTCGAATCTGGAACGGACGCTATAAATGTCGGGGTTGTGCAAGGAGGCGTTTGATCCGACGGGGAAGCAGGTAACGAACCAAAGCCGGTCAAGGTATATGCATTGATCTGTGCGCGCACATTGGTGTAGGTAGCTCCTTGAAAAATAACTGACCCCAACGTCAACAGGTTTGTGGCCGGGTCAAACGTGTCAGCCGCTGGAGCACCTGAACCGACACTCAGCAGCGAATATCCATTGACTGTCACCGCCACATTCGCAAACGTAGACCCGTTCACCGACACGGAGTCAAGTGTCAACAGGTTAGAAGTGGGATCAAAGGCATCCGTTGCTCCCACATTCAATGTGGCGCACAGTGCCAACGTTGAAAGCAGATGCGTAAAGTTTGATGTATTCATAACTCCCCCCAAGTAGTCAGCCAAGCATCGAACAAATTCTGCGCTCTTTATCGCTCTCTCTTTCGCTAATTAGTCCACACTTTCTCTACCAGCTTGCCAATCTCTAGCGGCTTTCCGTTATGCATGGCCTGCTTCCACTCAGGGGGTGATGGCGCCACCCGTTTCGACTCCTTGCCGTCCCAAGTCGCCACTTTTAACGCGAACACCACCGGGCCATCTGTCACTTCAAATGGCTTGATGGCACTGACGCTTTGGGTAATTTGCTTGCGAATTCCAAGATCCAGCATGGCGTCAAAGTCCAACCACACCCGCGACTTGAACCCGGGCTTTACGGCCAGCACGATAAAGCCGCCCACTGCTTGCGTAGCGCCGCTGGCGACCACGGCATCGCGTGACGCGGCCTCCACCGCCTTGATGTAGTCGGCCATCGCATCGATGTTGGGGACCCGCTTATCCATGATGGCGCTGGGTTGCAGCAGCACGACATTGAAGTTGGTGATGGGCTCGGCGGCGCGTGCCAATGTGGCAGCAGCCAAGAGAAACACAGGGAGGAAGAAAAAACGCATGGTGGAATCGCCCGTTGCAATCGAACGATTCTAAATTGTGTGGCATCAGCAGGGTGTTCGCTACCAACTTGATAGCGAACAGTGCTTATTTCACGAGGGCTAGAGCCCGATTTATCTCAATAAATTAGCTGAAGTCAGCATCCAGCACGACACGATAGCGCGCCTTGCCCGAGCGCAGGTGGTCCAGCGCGTCGTTCGTCTTGCTCATGGGGAAATGCTCCACCTGCGGCGCGATGCCGTGGCGGGCGCAAAACTCCATCATCTTGGTCAACACCACCGGCGATGGCGTGGGCGACGCCGATATGCTGCGCTGCCAAGACAGCAAGCCGCCGGTGCGGACCTTCATGGCCTCGGTCACCACGCCCACCATGTGCATGCGACCTTTGGGGGCCAGGGTGCCGATCAGTGCGTCCCACTCCAAACTCGCGCCTACGGTGACGAGCAAAAAGTCCAGCGTGCCGGCAATGGCCTTGAGTTCTTTGACATCCACGCTGCTGACGGTTTTGTGTGCGCCCAGCTGCAATGCTTCTTCGCGTTTGGATGGAGTGGATGTGAACGCAGTCACCTCGCAACCCCAGGCATTCGCAAACTTGACGGCCAGGTGGCCTAAACCGCCAATGCCTACGACGCCGACCTTGTCGGTAGGCTTGATGCCGTGGATGACGAAGGGCAAAAATGCCGTGCCGCCACCGCACATCAGCGGCCCGGCACTGGCTGGGTCCACACCTTCAGGGATGGGCAAACTCCAGCCCCAATGCGCACGCACCTTGTCGGCAAAACCGCCGTGGCGGCCGATGATAGTGGGCTGGCGCTTGGCGCACAGGTTTTGCTCACCACCCATACAGAAGTCGCAATGGCAGCAGCTCTTGGCGTGCCAGCCTATGCCCACACGCTGACCCAAGGTGCGGCCTTTGACCTGGTCGCCCATGGCGACGATGGTTCCGACGATTTCGTGACCGGGCACCAACGGGTAGGTGGCCGGGAACCATTCGCTATCGACCATGGCCAGGTCGGAGTGGCAGACGCCGCAATATTCAACTGCGATCTCCACATCTTCAGGGTCCAGCACACCGGGGTCGAAATCCAGACGCTCCAGGGGGCTACCAGCACTGGGAGCGGCCCAGGCACGAAACTTTGACATGGCAAATCTCCTAAACTTGAATGGAATGAGGTTGCCCACATTTTCGCTCGGGTTTCCTCTTGGCGTGTAACGCCGGTGACTGGGCAAGACGCGCAGAAACCCGGCGCATAATCAGCGCGACATCGGATTAGCCGACACAAACACTTACAGAAGCTCCTTACTATGCACCGCGTCGCCATTAGCAGCACAGGCATTTTTACGCCGCCAGAAGTCATCACCAATGAAGAGTTGGTGGCCGCATTCAACGCCTACGCCGCACTTGAAAACGCCAAGTACGCAGACGAGATTGCTGCAGGCAACCGTACCGCCCTTACCGACTCCAACGTCGAGTTCATCGAAAAAGCCTCCGGCATCAAACGCCGCTACGTGATGAACAAGTCCGGCGTGCTGGACCCGCGGCGCATGCGCCCGGAGTTCAAGGCGCGCCCTGATACCGAGATATCCATGATGGCCGAGATAGCCGTCAAGGCCGGCCAGGACGCACTGGCCAACGCCGGCAAGACCGCCGCCGATGTGGATGGCGTCTATTGTGCCGCCGCCAACATGCAACGCGCCTACCCCGCGATGGGCGTGGAGATCCAGACCGCGCTGGGCATCAATGGCTATGCGTTTGACATGAATGTGGCCTGTTCATCGGCCACCTTTGCGCTGGAGATGGCCTACAACGCGGTGCGCTCTGGCGCGGCCCGTGCCATCCTGGTCGTTAACCCCGAAATCACGTCCGCCCACCTGGCCTGGATGGACCGCGACTGCCACTTCATCTTTGGCGACGTGTGCACAGCCATCCTGGTGGAGCGACTGGACCTGGCGCCAGCCGGTGCATTCGAGATTTTGGGCACGCGCTTGCAGACGACGTTTTCCAACGCGATCCGCAACAACGCCGGCTTCATGTCGCGCGCCGAGGACCGCGACCCTGAGGACCGCGACCAGCTTTTCAGACAAGAGGGCCGCAAGGTATTCAAGGAAGTCTGCCCCATGGCGGCTGAACACATGGCCAGTCACTTGGAAGCGCATGCGTTGGTACCCACCCAGGTACGCCGCTTTTGGCTGCACCAGGCCAACCTTTCCATGAACCAGTTCATTGCCCGAAAGTTGTTGGGCCGTGATGCTACGTTGGATGAGGCGCCAGTGATCTTGGACGAATTCGCCAACACCGCATCGGCCGGCTCCATCATCGCCTTCCACCGACACAAGGCAGACTTCAAGGCTGGCGACGTGGGGGTGATCTGCTCGTTTGGCGCGGGCTATTCCATTGGCAGTGCCATCGTCAAGAAGTGTTAGTCGCGGGATGGTTGCCGACCGCTGGGCTGGTGTTCACCACTGAATACTGGCTTCGGGCCATCCAGGATCACCGGTCAATGTCAGCATAGGACCAGGCGATCCGTCGATCTGCGGATAGACTTTGCAGCTTTCAGCGCAGTGCTAACAGTCTCTTGCCGAGCCACATCCATCATGAAATATCTTCGCCATCTGCTTGTTCTCTTCGCAGCTATCACGCACCCTTACGCTGATGCGCAGACAACCAGCCCTTGGCCGAAGGGGCTGAATAGCGCCTCGATTCCCGCCGCGACGCGTTCATCCATTTCGGCATCCAATGCGGCCGTTTTTAAAGCCTGCGCGGCCTCCCCCAGATCCAAAGGAGCGTGTCCGCTCGATGCGCTCTTCGGGCTCTTCAAGCTCGCCCCGAACAACGACGTGCTGGACTTCAAGGCTTCAAACACCGTTCCTCGGGTGGTCAACCAAAATTTCGGGTGGATGCTAAAACTCAACCGCAGGTCTGGCAAGGTTCGCGTTCTGGAACGTTTGACCATGCCAGAAGCCCCGAAAACGTGGGGCACCGATGGCCTGCCTTACGGAACCTCAACGGATCGCAAGACGATTTCGCTAGATGTGACCCTGACTATTTACGACGGCACCGTGTCCAAGTCCTGGGACGTGGCTGAAGGCGATCCTCCTGGTCACTACCAGATTAGCGCGTACGTCGAAAATTCCGGGCCGGTGCAGTTCGAGTTTGATGTCATTGATCCGCGATAACCAGCCATTAGGGGCCAACGGTCGCCTTTTCCAGTTTCCAGTCTCCCCCCATGTCCTCTGTGTCTGATTCATCCGCTGAATCTGAAGTCACCATGCCTTGGATGACACTACTGAGTCTCGTAACTGCTTTCGCGCTCAGTCAGGCCTTTCGGACCGTGACTGCAATGATGGCGAACGGTTTGCAGCAGGACTTCGGCTTGTCGACGCAGGCCTTGGGATTTTTTGCCGCTACCTTTGCCTTTTCATTTGGCTTGAGTCAATTCGTCATTGGGATAGCCCTGGATTTTTATGGGCTACGCCGCACATGGCTTTGCACTTTCCCATTGGCCATACTGGGTGCGCTCATTTCTTCGGTTGCGCCAAATTATGCCGTTTTGGTGTTGGGTCAGGTCTTGATCGGAATAGGTTGCTCACCGGCCTTCGTGGTGTGCACCCTATTCATCGCAAGACGCTTTCCGACGCAGCGATTTGCCGCCATATCTGGAATGGCCATGGGGATGGGTGGACTGGGGCTGATGCTAACGGGCACCCCTTTGGCATGGCTCATTCATGTCAGTTCATGGCGTAGCGCCTTTGCTGTATTGACCGGGCTTGCGTGTGTTTCGTGGTTGCTGGTTCACCGACATCTGCGAGAGGGAATATCCGCCACACACCATCGCCCAGATAGCCTTGGACAGGCTCTGCGCGGCTTTGGCGAATTGTTTCTATTGCCACAAACATGGGGAATCCTGTTGCTGGCATTGGTGAACTACGCCTCTTTTCTGACCCTGCGCGGTCTTTGGCTAGGTCCTTTGCTGATGCATCGCCACGGCATGTCGCTGGTTCAGACGGGGAATGTGGCCTTACTGGTTTCCCTGGTGTCGCTGTTCACTCCTGCGCTGTTTGGACACTTCGATCCCGGCACCGCTCGGCGACGCCAATGGATTGTGGGCGCGGTACTAGCCATGGCCTCGGTCTTTGTAGTGATGGCGCTGGTGCCGCTTGCCTGGATAGACGTTGGTGGCATGGTGGTGCTGGCGGTGCTGTCTGGAGCGGGGGTATTGCAGTACGCCAACGTACGCGCCTCCTACAGCACAGAAATGAGCGGGCGCGCCATGTCGGTTTTCACCATGGCCATGTTTCTGGGTGTAGCCATTGTGCAGAGCCTGAGCGGCTTTGCGGCATCCTGGTCGCAGGCGTTGGGACACGACCCTTATGCGGGTGTTTTACTGAGTGTGGCTTCTCTTTTAGCACTGGGTGTGCTGGCGTTTCGCCTTTTGCCAGTGGCCCAGCCGAGGTAAGAGCTCGCTTAGCAAAGAACGACGGTTTGAAGCCTTCGGATGATCTTGTACAGGATGGACAGCACCTTTGGGCCAGCTACCGATGCTCGCCAGTGACAGCTTACCGGCAAGTCAATTTTGCAATTTTTCTCCTCGATGACCAGCCTCAAGTCGCAGATATTGGGAATTGTCAAAACTGATCGTGAGGAATATTTTGACTAGCCTGGAATTGGCTGTATAAGCTTGCAAATGTACTTGCCCAAATACCACCAGCTCAACGACCGTGACAGCATGTGGTCGACCATCGACAACCACGCTCTAGGTGCTTGGGTGTGCCAAAGCGGTGACAGTCTTATTGCCAACCATCTACCCTTCTTCCTGGATCGAAGCCGTGGACCATTCGGTACATTGATGGGCCATGTTTCCCGGGCCAACCCTGTGTGGCACGAATTGAAATCGTCCACGCCATCAGTGGTGATGTTTAGCGGCCCACAGTCTTACATTACGCCGGGTTGGTACCCCAGCAAGTCAGAGCATGGCGAGGTGGTACCAACCTGGAACTATTTGGTAGTCCACGCACATGGCAATGCGCACATGAAGGATGACCACGTTTGGATGCTGGACATGCTGCAGCGGATGGTGACCGCACAAGAATCCAAACGCGTTAAGCCATGGGGTATTGGCGACGCCCCTGAGGCTTATATTGGAAAAATGCTGCGTGCGATAGTGGGCATTGAGATACCAATTGAACGTTTGGAGGGCAAGCTCAAAGTTAGCCAGGACGAAGCCTTGCAGGACCGCATTGGCACGGTGCAAGGGCTGCTGACCGAGCCAGGGAATGAGGCACACAGCGTGGCACAGCTGGTGCGGCAATCTATTGAATCGCAGTTGCCAACCAGCTCTGGACAATCGCAACATCCCGGTACAGTCACTACGGGTTCTTCATAGCGTCCCGCTTAAGCACAATGGGCCAACAGAAGTCACTCTTCAATAGCTGGTAGCGGGAATTCGTCTGAGCTAAGTTCAGCCGCACCGTCTCTGGCCGAATCTGGTCAGGAGCGGGCATTTCAATTCATCGGAAAACGCGATAGAGTTGTCGGCTCATATCACTCGATTAGTAGGTGCGCATGACACAATTGGGCAAGCTCGAGAGCTACAAACAGTACATGACAGCAAAAGGTATTGGTGAAGCCACTGCCTTTCCACCTGCCTGGGTCATGCTGTGGTCTATAGGCGTAAAGATTCCGCCGCCTCCATTTCTTGGCTTCGTGTCGCTCGCGTTGATCACAGGAGGCATTTTCGGCCCCCTGTTTGGACTGGGTGCTTGGCTGCTAGGAAATCGCGGATTTCGGCAGATGCCGGCCACCAAGGCCCTTTGGGTCGCGCTATTTACTGGTGCCGTATTTGGGCTAATCATGGCCGCGTACTATCGTCAGATGGCACGCAAGCACCGCCTGGGTTCGTGGGCTAGGTTTTCGGCTTAGAGGCTGCACACCTACCGCTGGGCCTTGGCCTAAGAATAGGGAAGTATTGCTTTGGCAGCTTCGATGCGTAAGTGCATATCTACAGATTGGTCGTTCATAACCTCTGCCAGGAAACGCTTGGCGTCCGAATCGCAGAGTTTGGTGGTCGGAGGCACTATGGGAGTGCTGGATTGATTGGTTGGTGAGATGCGTTCAAAATCGGAAATAGCCTGTTCAAAGATCGCTTCAAATATCGACGCCTTGATAGATTTAAGAGGTGCAAGAACGTAAGCCTGAGCTTCAACCCTTGGGGACACATCCAGTCCTGGCGAGTCGGCGAATATAGCTGCTAGGTCAGGGGCAACAAAAGCTGACCATAGTCCAGTGCTTTGCTGCAGAGCGGGTACCAACTGGACATGCCGAGTTTCTGTGGGCAGCATACTGATGCGCTCGGGCGCGATATTGCTCAGAAAGCGCTGACGCAGGGACTCCATGAAAAACGATGCCTCCGCCGCAGTAACTGGTTCAGCCAGAGAGAACCACAGCTGGTAGCCGTCATTTCCAGTTACCGCGATCGCCGGAGGCGGTAAATCCAGGTCGCTCTGTACACGCTGCCAAACTGTGGAGACAACGGACCAGTCTGCAGGGCGAGCGAGCTCTATCACCATTGCACGCACACGCCCATCCATGGTCATTAAGCTTGGTGCTTCAGTCGTAGCTTCGTCAACAAGGTACAAGCGATGGAATTCAGATTCGAGTGGGTTCATTGGGTGAATATACAGTGCGCACTACGCGTAACTTGCAAATTGAGCACCAAATGGCGCGTCAACATTTACCTAGCACGCGGTGGCCACTAACTGTTCACTTCAGTTGGGCAAACATCGATTGGGAGCTTCTGAATTGGGCCAGATACCGAAGATCGTGAATGACAGCTAAGTGGCGAGCAGGATTGCAATGTTGTATCGTTCTAAGCGGCTCCAACTAACGGAAAGCGGGTACTCCGGTTTCTGCCGTATGTACCCGCAATGTGCCCGAAGCAGCCATGGACTGTCGATGAGGCGCCTTCAGCTACTCTGGTGCATAACCGCTGTTATATCTATGGAGTCGAGTGCATAGTCAATACCTTGGAGAAGTTTATGTGGATTGCGGAGTTTGCTTCGCGGGGTGGAGTAAAGACCACGACCATCCGTCACTATGTCCGCGAAGGGCTCCTGGCGCCGAAGGCGGGTCTGGCGGGAGGGTCCAGACCCTACCTCGAATTCACTGAAGCGGACCTAAGGCTGCTGAGGGCTATCCAGGCAGGGCAGGCGTTGGGCATGTCACTGCTTGAGATACGGACGCTTGTGGCCGAGCGGCGTTCCGGCAACGGAACCACAAGGATGCTGAAGGCGCTGGTTCAGCATCGTGAAAAGCTAAAGCGTCGAGCGTTTGACCTTCAAGCGATGCTCTTGTTTCTGGATAAAAAGATCGCTTGGCTTGAGACCGGGGCCAAAGGGCCGGCTCCCTTGCACGGTTAAAAGACGTCCTCTTCTGACCCGTTGACGTAAGCGGATATTCACTTTCAGTGAACCGAGTGGCCAAGTTAGGGTGGAATATGCAGCTCGCGGTGAGATTCGACTACGATACAGTTCTCCCCCCGTTGTGCCACCCATCTAACCACCGACCGATCTTCATGTCGCAGCCCAACTCGGACCGCAGTTTCAGCGCATCCCTCGCCGCCATGGTTGGCATCTGTCTTGTCATTATGCTGATTGCGCTGGATACGACCGTAGTTGGTACCGCCATGCCGCGCATCATTGCGGAGCTCAAGGGCTACGAACTCTATACCTGGACCGCCTCGGCATATCTACTCACCAACGCCATCATGATCCCTATCATGGGCAGACTTGGTGACCTGTATGGGCGCAAGCCGTTCGTGCTGGGTGCCATTCTTTTGTTCACACTCGCATCCATGCTTTGCAGCTTATCCCAGAGCATGATCCAACTGGTGCTCGCACGGGGCTTGCAAGGCGTCGGCGGGGGCATGTTGACCGGTGTTGCCTTCGCTTCGGTCAGTGATTTGTTTCCGAATCGCCTGCAACGTGTGCGCTGGCAGGCCATGTTGTCGGCTACCTTCGGAATTTCAACCGCCATTGGTCCGGCATTGGGTGGATGGCTCACAGAACAAGCGGGCTGGCGCAGTGTGTTTTACGTGAATGTGCCAGTTGCGCTTTTGGCGCTGCCTGTGGTGTGGCGCTTTCTGCCACATATCGTGCACCATGATGAAAAGGACAAGTCAATCGATTGGCTTGGCGCACTGCTACTGGCCGTCAGCGTCAGCACCATTTTGCTGGCGGCTGAACACGGTCAGGCCCATGGTTTTATCTCGGCGATGTTCATCGGGCTAACGGCGATGGCCGTGTCCACCGGCGCCTTGTTCATTTGGCATCAGCACCATTCAAAAGCGCCCATCATTCCCCCTCGATTGTTGGCCAATCGCGCGGTGCTGCAGTTGATCAGCCTGGGTGCCTTGACCGGTCTGGTCATGTTTGTGTTGATCTATTACGCTCCGCTGTTGCTTCAAGGCGGGTTTAGCCTGTCGCCCAATGCGGCAGGCCTTTTAATGACGCCCCTGCTGGTAATGATTACGATGGGCAGCATTATT
>JBDTAG010000534.1:0-8922 GCA_039924745.1 Rhodoferax sp. | reverse complement strand
GCAATGGTCGCCACTTCGTTGTCTATCCAGTCTGTGTTCATTCAATGCTCCAGGTGCGCGGCACGTGCCTGCACGGTAAAGGGTGATTTTCGGTGTTTGGGTGTGCTACCACTGGCCAGCTTCAACCCGTATGGCCACTTCACAGTCGTCAAAAATCTCCAGCTTGGCGATCTTGACGCGTACGCCCAGCACGCCGGGCAACTGCATCAGGCGGTGGGCCAACTTACCGATCAGGCTTTCCAACAGGTTCACATGCTCTGCCGTGCATTCGGTAATGATGATCTGGCGCACCTTGCGGTAGTCCAGCACATGGTGGATATCGTCGTCGTGCGGCAGCAGGGGCTGGGCACCCAGGCTCAGCTCGGCGTCTACCTGAATCGGTTGGGGGGCGATCTTTTCGGATTCCAAAATACCCAGGCTCGCGTCAAAGCGCAGGCCGGTTAGCGTGAGGATTTGGTTTCCCGTGGTGTGTTGCATAGGAGTAGTAGGGCTTTCACATCAGGGAGAAATCGCGCTCAAAGCGCATCAAGTGCTGGCCACCGTCCACCAGTAACGTGGTGCCGGTGATGGATCGGTTTTGCAGCGCAAACAGCACGGCGGATGCTACATCTTGTGGTGTGGACGAACGGCCAAGAGGCGACAGTGTGTGCAGCGCTTCAAATTGTGCGTCGCTCAGCAGGTGGCTGGTTAGTGTGAGGCCGGGCGCTACGCCCACTACCCGCACCAACGGGCTCAGGGCGAGCGCCAGCATGGTGTTGGCCGCCTCTAGCGCGGCTTTGGACAGCGTGTAGCTCAAAAAATCGGGGTTCTGGTTCCACAGCTTCTGGTCCAGAAGGTTGACCACGGCACCACCTAAGGGCTGAGCCTCAGGATGTGCAGTTGCTTGGCGTTGGCTGATATGTGCGTGCAAGGCCTGTGCTAGCAAGATGGGTGCACCAGCATTGCTGCGCATGTGCTTTTCCAGCGCGGCGAAGCCAAAGTTGGCGCTGGAGTCGTGTTCAAAAGTGGAGGCGCTATTGACCACCGCATCCACATGACCCATCGACTGGATGATGGCGGGCAACAATTCGCGGACAACCGTTTCATCAGAAAGGTCTGCATGAAATGCGGCTGCGCCCCTCGTGGAATCTGAACAATCGGCTACTGTTTTGATAGCATCGTCCTTTGAGCCACGGTAATGCACGGCTACACGCCAGCCTGCCGCAGCCAACGCCAGCGCGATGTGGCGGCCCAAGCGTTTGGCTGCGCCCGTCACCAAAACGGTGGGGACGTGATCGGGGGGCAGGGAAGCGGGGGACATGGGTTAAAACGGGTGCCGTTGGACGAATAGAGCCCCGATTTTAGCGACCCACCCACGCGTCGGCCACAATATGCCGCCAAGCCTCACCTGAGGCACTGGCCCAAACACCAATCTCCCACTTTATGTTTTCTCTTAAAAACAAGCCACTCTGGAAATGGATGCTGGGTATCGCAGCGATAGTTGCGTTAGCGGCCATCGTGCTGGTGGGTTATACCTTGTTCGTGTTGGCACCTGGCTTGCCTGCGTTAGATGCCGTGACCGACTATCGGCCCAAAATGCCCCTGCGGGTTTACACCTCTGACAACGTGCTGATTGGCGAGTTTGGCCAGGAACATCGGGAGTTTGTGGCCATTAAGGACATACCTCAGCAGTTGAAAGATGCGGTTGTCGCTATAGAAGATGAGCGTTTTTACACGCATAGTGGAGTGGATTTCAAAGGGGTTTTGCGAGCTTTGATTTCCGATATTACCGGTGGTGTAAAGCAGGGGGGGTCAACAATCACCATGCAGGTGGCGCGTAACTTTTTCTTGAACCAGAATTGGTCGCTATCGCGAAAATTGAGGGAGTCCCTACTTTCCTACCGCATTGAGGATGCGCTCACCAAAGACCAGATCCTGGAGCTGTACATGAACCAGATTTACCTGGGCCAGCGCAGTTATGGATTCTCTAGCGCGGCACGGGTCTATTTCGGTAAGCCGCTCGTACAGTTGACCCTGGCCCAAAATGCCATGCTCGCAGGGTTGCCGCAGAACCCTGCGCGCCATAACCCCGCTGTCAATCCGGAGCGGGCCAAGCAGCGGCAATTGCTGGTGCTCAAGAACATGCTGCGCCTGCAATACATCACGCAAGCGCAGTTTGACCAAGCCAGTGCAGAGCCCATGCGCATCAACGACGGCCCCATCGTGGAACCACATGGCGCCTTTGTGGCCGAGATGGTGCGCCAAAGTATGTTGGCGCAATACCAGGAAGCCACCTACACGATGGGCCTGAATGTCGTGACGACCATCAATAATGCGGAGCAACAGGCGGCCTATGAATCAGTGCGGCGCAATGTGATGGCCTACGATCAGCGCCATGGCTACCGGGGCCCTGAGGCCATGATCGACCTGCCAACCGATGAAGATGCGCGTGAGGATGCCATCGATGCACTGCTGCTTAAACACCCGGTCAGTGATGCGCTGTTGCCTGCCGTAGTGACCGAAGTGGCCGCCAAATCTCTCAAAGCCGAGTTGTCTTCCGGTGAATCCGTAGAGATCAGCGGCGCAGAGTTGGGCTTTGCGGCGGGTGCATTGCAAGCCAATGCCAGCAAAGCTGTGCGTTTGCGCCCTGGTGCGCTGATTCGTGTGGTTCAAAACAGCAAGAAGAAATGGGCGGTGTCGCAGTTGCCTGAGGTGGAGGGCGCTTATGTCTCACTAAACGCTCAAAACGGTGCCTACCGCGCCTTGGTCGGCGGATTTGATTTCAGACGTAAAAGTTTTAACCACGTTACCAGCGCCTGGAGACAACCGGGTTCGTCGATCAAGCCATTCATCTATTCAGCGGCGCTGGAACGCGGCTTTGCCCCGGCTACTTTGATCAATGATGTGCAACTGTCCGAAACCACAACCGAGGATTTGAAGTGGGACCCCCGCAATGACGATGGCAAGTATGACGGACCGATTCGTATGCAAGATGCGTTAGCCCAGTCAAAGAACGTGGTTTCGGTGCGTATTCTCAAGGCTATTGGTGTGGACTATGCGCGCGACTTTTTGGTGCGATTCGGATTTGATGCTGACAAACATCCGCTGAATTTAACAATGGCCCTAGGCACAGGGTCGGTCACACCCGTGCAGTTGGCGAGCGCCTATGGTGTCTTTGCCAATGGTGGCTATCTGGTCAGCCCATGGTTGGTGCAACGCGTTAGCGACGGTCGTGGCAAGGTGTTGTTTGAATCGGATCGCCCTGCTGGCCCCATGGAGGATGCGCGTGTGATCGACGCCCGCAACGCCTTTGTAACCGACAGCATGTTGCAAGAAGTGACGCGCTCTGGAACGGGTGCCATAGCCAGCCAAAAACTGGCGCGGCATGACTTGGCCGGTAAAACCGGCACCAGCAGCGATGCAGTGGACGGCTGGTTTGCAGGCTATGCCAACAACATTGTTTCAGTGGCTTGGATGGGCTATGACGAACCCCGCTCATTGGGTTCGCGTGAATTTGGCGCCACTCTGGCCCTACCCATCTGGATCGACAGCATGCGCCATGCGTTGATCGGAACCGTGACCACACAGCGCTCGGTGCCTGACAACGTGGTCAATGAGAATGGCTTGTGGAACTACACCGAATTTGACAGCGATGCCGGTGTCAAGACGCTGGGGATGGACGAACCCGTGGCGCAATAGTTGTGCTTGTGTCAAGAAAGTGGTCCCTGCGCAGTTCCCTTGACACCCAGGCTATTTCAAAAAAGCTTTTGAGTGATGCTGCCTCTTTGCTTCGGAGACAATCCAAACGCATATGACTTCAGTACCCACTAAACCATCTATTGCGGCCGCAGAGCCCATGCTGTCGCATCTGCGGCAGACCATCGCGGCGCACGATGACTGGATTGGCTTTGATCTTTTCATGGAACAGGCGCTGTATGCGCCCGGCTTGGGCTATTACAGCCGAGGTGCAACGGTCTTTGGCGTCATGCCCCAAGGGCTGCGCGATGCAACGGGAGAAGTGCAGGGTGCAGGTAGTGACTTTGTCACCGCGCCGGAGATGACGTCGCTTTTTGGCCAAGCACTGGCGCGGCAGATTGCGCAGGCTTTGCAAGTCACAGGCACGGATGAGGTGTGGGAGTTTGGAGCAGGTACCGGCGCGTTAGCATTGCAGATTTTGGACGCACTGGATGCCCTTGGCGTGCCACTGCGCTGCTACACGATTGTCGACTTGTCTCAACCCCTCAAAGAGCGGCAGCAGGCCACGCTGCATGCACATGCAGACCGTGTGCGTTGGGCAGATGCTTTGCCGCAACAGATGAACGGCGTGGTCGTCGGCAACGAGGTTTTGGATGCTATGCCGGTCAAGCTCCTCTCGCGTGTGGCTGGTGCATGGCACGAGCGTGGCGTGGTCTGGGACACCGAGCGCGCGAGCTTTGCTTGGCAAGACCGTGTTACCGAATTACGCCCACCCGAGCAGGTGAATGGCGAACACGACTACGTGACCGAAATTCACCCACAAGGCGAGGCCTTTGCGCGAACCTTGGCGGATCGCTTGCAGTCAGGAGCCATCTTTTTGCTCGACTACGGTTTCCCTGAGCATGAGTATTACCACGAGCAGCGCCACATGGGCACGGTCATGTGCCACCGTGCGCACCAAGCCGATGGCGACCCTTTGGTTTACGTGGGTGAGAAAGACATCACGGCACACGTGAATTTCACCGGCATTGCCGTTGCAGCGCAGGACGCGGGGCTGGAAGTGCTGGGCTACACCAGCCAGGCGCATTTCCTGATGAACTGCGGCCTGGTGGACGCCATGCAAGCGGCATCCCTTGCGGACCGCGTGGCCGCCCAAAAGCTCATTTTGGAGCATGAGATGGGCGAGTTTTTTAAGGTGATCGGCCTAACCAAAGGCAGCCATTGGGATGCCATGGGTTTTAGCCGCGGCGATCGCACGCACCGCTTGTAGGCTAAGATTACGGCCTTATGCGTGCACGGTTTTTCACCAAAATGTCCAAAGGCCACCTTGCGTGGCTGTTGGGTATTTTGTTGCTCATGCCGCTGGCGCAGACGGCAGCGGCGTGGCACCTGATATCGCATGTCCATAGCCAGACATCCGAGAAGCGAGGCACTCAGTCCACTACCGTCGTTTCTGACTTTTGCGAGCTGTGTCAAGTTGCATCTGCAACAACGGGCGGCTTGTTGCCCACACTGGTCACCGTGTCGGCCACCGCTGCCGCGCCGTGTGCCGTTCCTCAGTTCACCTGCCAGACAGCGGCTACTCCGCCGTTAAGACTTCCCTACGCCATTCGTGCGCCCCCATTCGCTCTGACTTGATTCTTGCCTTTCGGCGTTGATGCGGCTTTATGGCCGTGCTGCGCCGTGGATTGTCATTTTTCGGAGCGAATTTTTATGAAGTTTCATTTTCCGGTGAGCCTTGCGCTCGCCTTGGCCGCGCCGTTGGGCGCTCTGGCCGCCCCCCCTCAACCACCACAGCCCATCAACCCAGCCGACGTGCAAAGCCTGAGGCAGGAAATTGATTCCATGCGGGCAGACTATGAGGCCAGGCTGAAGGCGCTGGAGCAGCGCCTGGTAGCCGCTGAGCACCAAATGCCAGTCAGTGCGCCGCCGCCTCCAGCACCGGCTGCGCCGGTGGCAATTCAAGCAGCACCGGCCGGCGGCCCCAATGCCTTCAACCCGGCCATGTCATTGGTCTTGTCCGGACAATACACTGGCACCAGTGTCAGCCCGGGTCAGTACGCCATCAGCGGCTTCCAACTGCCCAAGGTATCCGACGCTGGCCCGGGTGCGCGCAGCTTCAACCTCGGCGAATCCGAGTTGGGCATGGCGGCCAATATCGACCCCTGGTTGCGCGGTGCAGCTAATATTTCTTTGCACGGCGACGACACGGTATCGGTGGAAGAGGCCTTCATCCAGACCACTTCGTTGGGCAATGGCGTGGGTATCAAGGCCGGGCGATTCCTGTCTGGTATTGGTTACCTCAATTCTCACCATGCCCATACGTGGGACTTTGCAGACAATCCGCTGGCCTACCAAGCCATGCTGGGTACGCAGTACGGTGATGACGGATTGCAAATCAATTGGTTGGCACCGACCGACCAGTACATCGAATTAGGCTTCGAATTGGGCAGGGGCCGCAACTTCCCAGGCAGTGACACGGGCAAGAATGGCGCCGGCATGGTGTCGTTCACCGCACATACGGGGGGCGACATCGGCGACAGCAACAACTGGCGTGCTGGGGTTTCGTGGTTGCATACCGATGCCAGTGACCAAGAGCTCAGCGCCTTGGATGCGTCAAATAGCCTGGTGACCAATGCCTTTAGCGGCAGCACGCAGGTTGCCATCCTCGACGGTATCTGGAAGTGGGCGCCCCATGGCAATGCGACGCACACCAACTTCAAATTGCAAGGTGAGTATTTGCAAAGCACGCGCAGTGGCTCGTTTAGCTATGACCTGGCTGGCGCGAACTCCAGCGACGCGTATAACGCCGTGCAGTCTGGCTGGTATTTGCAAGGTGTCTACCAGTTCCTGCCTTACTGGCGCGTTGGCCTGCGTACCGAGCAACTGGACGCAGGATCACCTGACTACGGCATCAACGCGGTAGCCTTGGCGGGCACCGGCTTCAAGCCCAGCAAGCAGACGCTGATGCTGGACTTCAACCCCAGCGAGTTCTCGCGCATACGCCTGCAGTTCGCACAAGACCGTTCACGCGAGAACCAGACCGACAACCAGGTCTTCCTGCAATACCAAATGAGCCTGGGCGCCCACGGCGCCCACGGTTATTGATCCCATTCACACTTGAAGGAGCTTCTTATGTTGAAACAAAAATCCTCGTGGTTGTTACTGGCCACGCCTTTGTTGTTGATGGCTTTGCCCGCGCACGCGGCCCTGCACGTTTTCGCCTGCGAGCCTGAGTGGGGCGCTCTGGCACAAGAACTAGGCGGCAACCTGGTTGACGTTTCGGTCGCCACGAGCGCTTTGCAAGACCCGCACCAAATCCAGGCCAAACCCAGCCTGATCGCGCGTGCCCGCAATGCTGACCTGGTGGTCTGCACGGGCGCGGAGTTGGAGATTGGCTGGCTGCCCGTGTTGTTGCAGCAATCAGGCAACGCAAAGGTGCAAGAGGGACAGCCGGGCAACTTTGCCGCGGCCAACTATGTGCACAAGCTCGATGTGCCTGGGCAACTGGACCGCGCCCAAGGTGATGTGCATGCCGCAGGCAACCCGCACATCCAGACTGATCCGCGCAACATCGCGCTGGTGGCCACCGCATTGGGCGCACGCTTGCAGCAGGTGGATGCTCCGCATGCTGCGCAGTATGCGCAACGTCTGGCCGATTTTTCGCAGCGCTGGCAGCAGGCCATCGTCCGGTGGACCGCACAGGCGGCACCTATCAGGGGCGAATCTGTGGTCTCGCAACACAAGGCGTTTGTCTATTTGTACGACTGGTTGGGCCTGAAAGAAGTGGCGGTGTTGGAGCCCAAGCCTGGCGTGGAACCCACAGCCTCGCACCTGCAAGAGGTGCTGGTCGCACTGAAGACCACGCCCGCCAAAATGACGCTGTACTCGGCCTACCAGAACCCTAAAGCGTCGGAGTGGTTGCAACACAATGCCGGTGTGCCTGCCGTCAAAATCCCGTTCACCGTGGGCGGTACGGATGCGGCCAAAGACTTGTTCGGCCTATTTGACGACACCGTGACGCGCTTGGTGGCTGCCGGGACGAAACGATGAACTGGGCCGCGCTGGACTGGGGCATTCTGGGCCCCGCATTCATCGCCGGCCTGCTGGTGCTGGCCACCCACGTGCCGTTGGGCACGCAGGTGCTGGACCGTGGCATTGTTTTCATTGACTTGGCCATTGCCCAGATTGCGGGTCTGGGAGTCATAGCGGCTGACGCCATGGGTCTGCCCGAGGGGGGCGTGGCGGTGCAGGTTGCGGCCGTGGTCGCCGCGCTGCTGGGCGCTTTGCTGCTGACCTGGACCGAACGCAAGGCACCACAACAGCAAGAGGCCTTGATCGGTGTCATGTTTATCCTGGCCGCCTGCGCTGGCATTCTGATGCTTTCGGGCAATCCCCATGGCGGCGAGCATCTGAAGGACTTGCTGGTGGGGCAGATCTTGTGGGTCAACACCACGCAACTGCTGTGGTTGGGTGGTGCGTCGGCGGTCATCTTGTTCGCGCTGTGGCGCGGCTGGGTGGCCCGGCTGGGTCGCTTTGGTTTTTACGCGGTGTTTGCGTTGGCCGTGACCGCATCGGTGCAACTGGTAGGCGTGTATTTGGTGTTCTCCAGTCTGATCATTCCGGCGCTGGCTACGCGCACCCGCTCAGGCGGCAAACAACTCCGCGCAGCCTATGCGATTGGTGTGGTGGGCTATGCATTGGGCTTGGCCTTGTCGGCCGTGCTGGATCTGCCATCGGGCGCAGTCATCGTCTGGACCTTGGCGGCATGCGCGTTGGCCTGGGCCTTGAAACCGGGGGGTGCCAGCCCCAAGTGAGGTGCAAAGAGGCCACTTGATATGACTGATTCCTTGCACATTGTTTGCCCGCACTGCAACACGACCAACCGGGTCAAGACCGTGGACCAGGTCAACGCGCCGGATTGTGGCAGTTGCCACAAACCGTTGTTTGTGGCGCATTCCACCGCCATGGACGAGGCGGCATTTGACCGCCACATTGGGCGCAACCAGATCCCGGTGCTGGTAGATTTTTGGGCGCCGTGGTGTGGGCCTTGTCGGCAGATGGCGCCTGCCTTCGAGCAAGCCGCTGCGCAGTTGGAGCCGCATGTGCGGGTGGCCAAGGTGGATACGGAAGCGGTACAAAACTTGGGCGCGCGGTTCAACATCCGCAGCATTCCTACGTTGGCGCTGTTTTTGGGGGGGCGAGAGGTGGCTAGGCAGGCCGGGGCTATGGGGGCGGCTGATATTG
>JBDTAG010000533.1:0-4009 GCA_039924745.1 Rhodoferax sp. | reverse complement strand
GTTAGCATCCAGCTTTTTCATAGCCATCATCAGTCCGCCGTAATCACGCCGCGTAGCAACTGGTCTCGCTCCAGCGATTCAAACAGGGCCTTGAAGTTGCCTTCGCCAAAACCGTCGTCACCCTTGCGTTGGATGAATTCGAAGAACACCGGGCCCAACACGGTTGCAGAGAAGATTTGCAACAGCAGGCGGCGGTCACCGTCTTTGCTGACACCGTCCAGCAAAATGCCACGGCTCTTGAGCGCGCCCACGTCTTCACCATGGTTTGGCAAGCGGCCTTCCAGCATGTCGTAGTAGGTTGCGGGTGGTGCAGTCATCAGCGGCACGCCGGCTGCTTTCAAGCTGTCTAGCGTGGCGACCAGGTTGTCGCAGATCAATGCGATGTGCTGAATGCCTTCGCCATTGAATTGCATCAAATACTCTTCAATCTGCCCCGCTTTGCCAGATGCTTCTTCGTTCAACGGGATGCGGATCATGCCGTCCGGCGCGGTCATGGCACGCGATGTCAAGCCGGTGTACTCGCCCTTGATGTCAAAGAAACGGATTTCGCGGAAGTTGAAAATCTTCTCGTAAAAACCACCCCAGAAAGCCATGCGACCACGGTAGACATTGTGGGTCAGGTGGTCGATGAGTTTGAGGCCGTGGCCGAACGGGTGGCGGTCCACACCGGGCAAAAATTCAAAGTCAATGTCGTAGATCGACTTGCCATCTTCAAAGCGGTCGATCAGGTACAGCGGTGCGCCGCCAATGCCCTTGATGGCAGGCAAACGCAGCTCCATGGGGCCGGGTTGAATGTCAATGGGCTGTGCGCCCAACTCTAACGCGCGGGCATAAGCCTTGTGCGAATCGCGCACACGGAAGGCCATGCTGCAGGCGCACGGGCCGTGCTCGGCGGCGAAGTAGGCGGCGTGGCTTTTGGGCTCGCGGTTGATGATGAAGTTGATGTCGCCCTGGCGGTACAGATCAACATTTTTGGAGCGGTGGCGCGCCACATGTTTAAAACCCATTTGCTCAAAAATGGGTTCAATCAAACCCGGCGTGGGGGATGCGAATTCAACAAATTCAAACCCCATGAGTCCCATTGGGTTGTCAAAAAGATCGGCCATGTGTGCTGCTCCTGGGTGTCTTGTTGTGAATCCTAGATTGTGGTCAAAATGACGCGCACGGTGTGAGCGATTTGCGCCGCCTAGAACCAAATATATGCATAATTCGTGCATGATTCAAGAAAAATATGATGATTTGCTGCTCGACAAGTTCGATATCAGCTTGCTGGCCACATTGCAAAAGGATGCCCATGCAACCAACCAGCAGGTTGGCGAGCAGATCCATTTGTCGGCATCGCAGGTCAGTCGGCGCATCCAGAGGCTGGAGACGACCGGCATCATCAGCCGGTATGTTGCCCTGCTCGACCCTGCCACCATCGGCTTGGGTGTGCGTGCCATCAGCTATGTCACCCTAAGCCGCCATGGTGGCGACGAAGGCTCGGCCTTTGAGCGCGAGATCATCGCCATACCCGAGGTGCTGGAGTGCTACGCGGTGGCAGGCGAATCGGATTACATCTTGCAGATCGTGGCTGCCGACCTCGGCGTGTTGTCCGAATCTGTGCTGCGCGTGCTGACCCGTATCAAGGGCGTGGCCAATATCCGATCCAACATCGTGCTGAACTGCATCAAGTCGAGCACCGAGCTGCCGCTGGGGCATATTGGTCGGGTAAATGGGGCAGCGCGCAAGGTGCGTATCGCCGGGTGAGCTTTGCTACGTTGGCTATTGAAAGGATTGGAAGCAGAAAGCCCTTGTTTTCATCGCAACGCTTGCTGCACAAAGTTGCACACTGCTGCGCATGCGCTTCAGAAACAGCTTTTGGGCCCTGCTGGGCCGCAACACTGCCGGTGCGCCGGACGTTGTGATGAACCGGGTGCGCCAGGCGATGTTTCTGGCGCTGGACCACTATTGCGACGATGACTGCTCCGGTATCAACCACCGCATCGACTGTGCGCAACACATCGACGAACTCTGGTACCTGCGACCGGACTTGATGGACGCCATCGCCACCCGGCACCAGGAGACCACAGCACGCGACTGCATTGTGCAGATCACATTGCTGTTTGACGGCTACCAGCCGGGGGCACACAGCCCCTCGCACTTTGCCACGCTGTAGTGCACGCGCTATTGGCTATTGAGTGGCACTGCACCAATCTTGCGCCGCCACATAGTCAAACAAATACTCCGAGAACTTTTGCGCCGCAGGTGACATTGGGCGGTCCTTGCGTGTGAAGATCAAGAACTTGCGCCGAACCACCGGGTCCAGAAGCGGGCGGCTTTGCAACTGGTGCAAGCGAATCAAGTTGCTGGCATACGGCAGGCAGGTGGTCACCCCCAAGCCCGCACTCACCATGGCAAAGGCCGTCGTCATAAAGCCCACTTCGTTGGCCGGGTTCAACGCTTCGTCATGCAGCGACTCGTGCAAGTCCACCCGCAATCGATGGGTGAACTCGCCTTTGAGCGCAATGACGGGGTAACGCAGCGCGTCGTCCCAAGTTACGCGCTTTCTCTTGTTCAATGGGTGGTCCGCGCGGAATACCACGACAAAGGGGATCTCAAACAGCGTGCGGGCCTCAATATCAGCCAGTGCTTCGCGTTCCGGCCCGACTCCAAAGTCCACCTCGCCGCTATGCACCTTGGCCAGCACGTGCTCCACCATACAGTCGGACAAGCGAATCTCGATTTCGGGGTACGTTTGCTTGAACCCGGCAATCACTTCCGGCAACACCGAAGCCGACATCAGCTGCGGCGCTGCCACCCGCACCAGGCCGCGTTTGAGCGCCTTCAAATCGGTAATGGTGTCCAGTGCGCCGTCCAGGTCTTGCAGCAGCCGTGCGACCAGCGGATAGAACTCGCGCCCCGCTTCCGACAGGCTGACTTTGCGCGTACTGCGGTTGACCAGTTGCACGCCCAAACTTTGCTCCACCTCTTTGATCAAGCCACTCAAGGCCGACTGGGTTACGTGCAGGGCCGCAGCCGCCTCGGTGAAACTGCT
Source organism: Rhodoferax sp. (assembly GCA_039924745.1). Taxonomy (GTDB): domain Bacteria; phylum Pseudomonadota; class Gammaproteobacteria; order Burkholderiales; family Burkholderiaceae_C; genus Allorhodoferax. The sequence goes on along the minus strand of JBDTAG010000533.1, from coordinate 972 downwards.
GGTGTCTGCCAATGCCACAAAGGCGCGCAATTGGCGCAAAGTAATATTCATTAGTTATTTATATAAATTCATCATAAAAATCTGTTTGAATGATAGATCAAACTACCCTCTAATGGTGCAACTTCATCCATCGAATGCCCTACAGGAGAACACCATGGTTATCAAGAAAATCCACCACGTTGCCTACCGCTGCATCAACGCCAAGCAAACGGTCGAGTGGTATGCCAAGCACCTGGACATGAACTTTGTACTTGCCATTGCCGAAGACGAAGTGCCATCCACCAAAGCACCTGACCCGTACATGCATATCTTCCTGGATGCGGGCAACGGAAACGTGCTGGCATTCTTTGAGTTGCCCAACAGCCCTCCCATGGACCGCGACCACAACACGCCCGCGTGGACCCAGCACCTGGCCTTTGAAGTGGGCACCATGGACGAGCTGCTGGCCCAAAAAACCAAGCTCGAAGCGGCTGGCATTGACGTCATCGGTGTGACCGACCACGCCATCTTCAAATCGATCTATTTCTTTGACCCCAATGGACACCGCCTGGAGCTGGCCGTGAACATTGCCACACCCGCCATGAGCAAGGCGTTGGACGACGTCAAATGGGACATGCTCAACGAATGGGACCGCACCAAAAAGGCCCCAAAACATGCCGCATGGATGCACAACGGCAAGGGCGTTCCAGGCGCCTGATTTCAGCAACACTGACGCTCGCGGCCTACCCATGTTCAAACGTCTCACCCAGGCGGTCACCCGCGCGCTGGAGCTCACCATCGTGGCCTGCCTGGCCGTGATGGCCCTGCTGGTTTTTGGCAACGTCGTGCTGCGCTACGGCTTTGACTCCGGCATTGCCGTTTCAGAAGAACTGGCCCGACTGCTGTTTGTCTGGCTGGTGCTGCTGGGCGCCATCCTGGCATCACGCCAGCACGCGCACATTGGTTTTGACACCCTGGTCAAAAGCCTGCCGC
>JBDTAG010000532.1:0-3738 GCA_039924745.1 Rhodoferax sp. | reverse complement strand
CACTAAACCACCAGCTCAGGCTGCACAGGGGCGACGCCGGAAAGTGGTTGACCCGCTGCGCGTCGGTGTGATCCGCACCCAAGGTATTGCGCACCATGCTGGCGCGAATGCAGGCTGATAGCGATGCGCGGGGCTGCCACAGGGTTCCGCTAGGCCACAGTGTGGAGTCAAACGCAATGGTGTTGGTGCTGGGGCTTGCCATAGCCCGCAGTGTAAGTGGCGGCCAACGCCGGACTCAGGGCGCGGCGATGTCGCAATCGTTCAATACAGCCATGCGGGTTGCGCCGCAAAATGCCATGCATGAACGCTATCGTTTCCCCCACACCCCCCGTCGGCTCGGGCTCCCGCCAACACCCACCCGGCCCCGTATCGCGTTGGTGGGGCTTGCCCTTGCTGGCCGCCATGAAGCGCGACTACCTGGGTTTTGTCACCCGCTTGCAGCGCACCCATGGCGACATCAGCTACATGCGCCTGGGCAATGAACACGCCTGGGATTTGATGTCGCCCGATCTGGTTCGCGAGGCCCTGGTCACCCATGCCGATGCACTCATTCGCTGGGAACGTGGCATCGAGGTGTTCGCCCAGGTCTTTGGCCAAAGCGTTCTGGTCACTGAAGGTGCAACCTGGCAGCGCCAGCGCCGCATGCTGATGGCCGCCTTCACACCCAAGCAGGTGGCGGGCTATGCCGAGCTGATGACCTCAGCCGCGCACGAAGCATTCGACAAGCTGATCCCCAACCACCAATCCCACGCGCTGGTGACCATGGATGCACTTTGGAGCCGGGTGGCGATGGACGTGATTCTGCGCACGTTGTTTAGCCGTTCTGCCCTGCAAGAATCCTCGGCCGCCATCGAAGCCACGCAAACCCTGTCGGCCGCCGCCTTCAAAGAGATGTTTCGTCTGTTCACCCTGCCAGACTGGTTGCCGCTGCCCGGAAAAGCCGCCAAGCGTCGGGCTTTGCGCACCTTGCGCCAGCTCATACAAGGCAACATCACCGAGCGACAGGCCGCCATCGCTGCCCAGCCAGAGCAGGCGGAACGGCAGGATTTGCTAGGTCGTCTGCTCGCCCTGCGAGACGACGCGTCTGGCGTGGCCCTGTCGGCCCAAGAGGTGTTTGACCAGTGCATGGTGAGCTTCCAGGCGGGGCATGAGACATCAGCCACCGCCCTGCTCTGGTGGAGCCGGCTGATGGCCGAACACCCTGCCATGGCGCAACGTGCACGGGCCGAGGTGCGGGCCGTCGTCGGCACGGGCACTCCGGGCCCGCAGCACATGGCACAGCTACCGTGGTTGACCGCCACATTGAAAGAAGCGATGCGCCTGTACCCACCGATTGCGGCCATCATGAGCCGGCGCACCACCGCGCCGATCGTGGTCGATGGCTGGCACATCCCCAAGGGTGCCATGCTGCGCATCACGCCCTGGGTGCTGCACCATGACGAGCGCTGGTTTGAACACGCCCACAATTTTTGCCCAGAGCGCTTCCTGGACGGGGCACCGCCGATACCCAAGGGCGCTTGGATGCCGTTTGGCGCAGGCCCGCGCGTGTGCCTGGGCCAGCACTTCGCCATGATGGAGATGACGCTGCTGTCGGCCATGTTGTTGCAACGCTTTGCACTGGCGCTACCAGAGGGTGCTGCGCCCTGTGTGCCAGATCTACATGTGACACTGCGTCCGAAAGAGCCTGTTCAGTTGCGGTTGACGCGGCTGGCCTACGTTGAATAACGATTGCTCACAAATTAGGAGCTACTCAGGCATATTCCACGAGGGCTAGAGGCCAATTTTACCAAGATCTATTGGCCACACTGGCCTATGATGGCGCAATACCTGTTACTTCCGGTTGCAAGCCATAAAACAGGCCATGCATTTTTTAGCCGCAGAAAACGACGCTACATGCCCCTGCAGTACCTGATCTTTGACGCCAGTGACGACGGCGAAGGCAACGGCAGTTGGGACGCCATGGCCAGCGTGCGCGCGGCACAATTGCCTGCGGTGCGCGCCGAGGTGCAGCGCGTGCTGGCCTGGGCCGAGGCGCACCGCCCCGGGCCGCGCGGCCCGTTGGATGGTGGTGGCGTATGGGATGCGTACGCGCACACACAGACCGATGGTGAATGGACAACGGTGACGCTCACCATCGCCGGGCCTTGGGCCTGGGGTGAGGCCCTCTTGGCGGAGTGTATGCCGGACGCGTTCTGAAAAAAACTAGTCCAGCGTCTGCCGATAGCGCTTGAGCGCCACCACACCCGCCACCGCCATAAACGCCAGCATCGGCCACAGCTCGCCCAGCAACTGCGGTGCAGAATTGCCTTTGAGCAAGATGCCGCGCACGATGCGCAAGAAGTGCGTCAGCGGCAGCACCTCACCAATCGTCTGCGCCCACTGGGGCATGGCGCGGAATGGGAACATGAAGCCCGACAACAGCATGGACGGCAGGAAGAAGAAAAAGGTCATCTGCATGGCCTGCAACTGGTTGCGCGCTATCGTGGAGAAGGTAAAGCCCACCGCCAGGTTGGCGACGATGAAGACCCCGATCATCGCCATCAGCAGCACGAAGCTACCCTCCATCGGCACCTGAAACAACGCGAACGCGGCCGTCAAGATCACGCCCAACTGCACATACCCCATCACCACATACGGTAGTATTTTTCCCACCATCACTTCGCTCGGGCGCACCGGTGTGGCGAGCAAATTTTCCATCGTGCCGCGCTCGCGCTCGCGCGTCATGGCTAACGAGGTCAGCATCACCATGGTCATCGTCAGAATGGTGCCCACCAGCCCCGGCACAATGTTGTAGCGCGACAGGCCCTCAGGGTTGTAGCGGCGGTGGATGCGTACCTCGTACGGTGCGGGTGCCACCTGCAGGCTGTGCAGTGGCCCTTGTTCCGTATCGTGTTGCAAGGCCTGACCCGCCACGGCGTTCAGTGCGGCGATGGCGTTACCGGATGCAGAAGGGTCGGTCGCGTCCACTGATACCAGCATCGCTGGGCGCTCACCCCGAATCACGCGCTTGGAAAAATCTGTCGGCACCACGATCAGGAACTGCGCCTTGCCGGTTTCGATCAGCGCCTCGCCCTCGGCTTCGCTGACACCCACATAGTCCACGCGGAAGTAACCGGTGTTTTGCAAGGCCGCGACGATGCTGCGTGACAGTGGCCCACTGTCGGTGCTGACGATGGCCGTGGGCAAGCCTTTAGGGTCGGTGTTGATGGCATAGCCAAACAACACGAGCTGGATGATCGGCACACCGACCGCCATCGCAAAAGTCAGGCGATCACGCATCATCTGCTGGAATTCTTTGACGAACACGGCCCACATGCGGCCCAGGCTGAAGCGGTGGTTGCTGTGCGGCGGGGCGGCTTGTGTCATACAAAGTTGTCCTGCGCCTGGCTGACCAATCGCACAAAGGCGTCTTCCAGATTGCTGGCTCCGGCCTGCGCCACGATGGCTTGCGCCGTGCCTTTGGCTAGCACCTTGCCGTAGGCGATGTAAACCAGCTCGTGGCAGCGCTCGGCCTCGTCCATGTAGTGGGTCGAGACGAGCACCGTCAGCCCGCGGTCGGCGAGCGTGTGGATCTCGTCCCAGAATTCGCGCCGGGCTTGCGGATCGACGCCGGCCGTCGGCTCGTCGAGCAGCAGGAGGCGCGGATCGTGCAGCGTAGCCGCTGCCAGCGCGAGACGCTGCTTCCACCCGCCCGAGAGCGCGCCGGCAAGCTGCTTGCGGCGATTCTGCAGGCCTAGC
>JBDTAG010000531.1:0-6785 GCA_039924745.1 Rhodoferax sp. | reverse complement strand
GGCAGTGGCTTGTTGGGCTGAAAAAACTCCCACGCCAAACGCGAACCCGACTTGCTCATGTCAAAGTGAACCACTCCGCAGCGGCAGGCAAAACCGGTCAGCTGCTCAGCCGCACTCTTGTGGTGGTCTAGCAGGACGAGTTTGGAGGCGCGCTCTTCAATGCCACGCAAAATGTCGGCGGAAAACGAAAAATCGAGGATGTAGACCGCACGACCATCCAGGGTAGGTAGGTCGGCCACAGATCGCACATTGCCGTGGTCCAGCCCCAAAAACTCAGCCTTGCCTTCGTAGAACAACCAGGCCGCCAAAGCGGACGCAAAGCCATCAGGGCAAGACTGGCCGTGGTAGATAACAAGGGGATTGGGGTCGTTGCGGTCGGGCGCAAACAGCAGTTGCAGAGGCAGTATCGTCTTCATGTTCGGTCGCGGAAACTCAGTTCAAGTATTTGCTATGTATTTCGTAGCTACCCGCGCAATATACACGAGGGCTAGCGGCCTAATTAATCTGCAGCTTCGTCGTTTGACGTGCCTTTGCGCGGCGGGCGCGGCACCTTCTTGAAACGAACGGCCCGGTCCAACTCGATGGCGTCCTTTTTGACTTGGCGTTCAGAATCCAGCTTTTGGCCATGGGCCAGCCACTGAGCGAACTCTGTGGGCGTTTCCAGCGTGATGCGGCCCATCACCGCAGAGCGAAAGTCATGGATGACCAGGTCTGCCGCTTTTTGCAAATTGATCTTGCCGCCAGGCAGTAGCGCGCCGCGCTTGCGCCCTACCGCCTCCAGGATTTTTTCGTCGGTCTGATCGGCCACGCCGGTGATCTTGTAGCGCGCCTCAACTTGCGGCGCGTAGTGCTGGTGCAGGTAGTCCAATAGCTCCAATGCCACCTCTTCTTCGTCAAAGGCATTGCGGCCAATGGCGCCGCTGGCTGCCAGGTTGTAACCACTCTTGGCGACGATGATGCGCGGCCACAGCACGCCGGGTGTGTCAAAAAGGTAAAAACCATCTTGCAGCACGATGCGTTGCTCGATCTTGGTGACGCCTGCTTCGTCGCCGGTTTGTGTTGCGCGTTTGCCCTTGAGCGTGTTGATCAACGTGGACTTACCCACATTGGGTATGCCGCAGATCAGCACGCGCATGGGTTTGACCATGGTGCCGCGGTTGGGGGCCAGCTCGAAGCAAGCTTGCACCAGCACTTTGGCGGGCGAGGTCATGCTGGCGTCCAGCCCCAGTGCGCGCGTGCCAGGCATCGCGTTGAAGTGGGCCAGCCACTCTTGCGTGCGGGCCGGGTCGGCCAGATCCTGCTTGTTCAACACCTTGAGCGCGGGCTTGCCCGCCGTGAGCTGGGCCAGCATGGGGTTGGCGCTGGAGCCGGGCAGGCGCGCATCCAACAGCTCGATCACCACATCAATCTCCTTGATGCGCTCTTCGATCGCCTTGCGCGTCAGGTGCATATGACCTGGGAACCACTGAATCGCCATGAACTAGAAACCTCTCTCTTAAATACCAACTTGGGACGGCATGGATTGTCGGGTAGTTTGCCCACTCCGCCCAGCCTAGACGGGGCACTCTAGGAAAAGACCACGAATTAAGGTGCCCGCACTAGGGCGAACCGACAGAATCCAGCCCAGCGAACCCGTACTCTGACCTTATCCCTACCCTTCAGGAGCATCTACATGGCCAACCAAAAACTCGCAACCGTCACCAACGAACTGATCGAATCCTATGGCAACACAGCCAAGAACGTGATCAACGCTTACCGCATGGGCAACGAGCGCGCTGCAGTGTTCATGGACCAACGCTTTGTGGCTGCACTGGAAAAGACCGGATCTCGTCTGAGCGCCAAGGCCCGTAAGAGTGCCCTGTCCGCCGAGCAGAAGTTGACTGCTTATTACGTCAAGGGCATCGAAATGACTTCCGACAATGCCAATCTGGTTGTCAACAAAGCCGTCGAACTGGCTGGTAAAGGCGTTGTGCAAGTAGCCGCCAATGCTGGTCGCTTTGAAAAGTCCACTGGCGTGACCACGCTGAGTAGCTTGGCTACTGCCGCTGTGCCAGCCGCACAAGCTGTGAACAAAGTTGCCTCCAAAATCGAAGCCAAGTCCAATGAACTGGCTACCAAGCTGGCCGGCAAACCTGTCCGCGCCAAGGCCAAGGCGACCACAGTCAAAGCCAAGTCGGTTACTGCCAAAGTCAAGGCAACTGCAGTCAAGGCCAAGGCAGCAACTGCCAAGGTGAAGGCCGCTTAATTTTCGTTTCAATTAAAAAAAGGGCTGAGCGCCATGCGCTCAGCCCTTTTTGCATTTCTGGCTACCCCGTATCACGCAGGTGTTGTTGCACCCAACCGATCGGGCGACAAATACTCTTTCAGGTAAGCGTCAAACGACAAAGTGTCGGACGCTTCAATGTTGCGTTGCGCGTCCCACGATTCGCGCGCCAGAATTTCAAATCTGCTACGTTGTGCATCGGACATCGGCATATCCACCATCTGCTGTTTGATCACCAACGATTGATCACGCGCGAAGGCGCCAAACGAGCCGTCAAATTGTGTGGTGATCGCCTGCAAAACGCGGGCCGAAGGCAGCGTCTCTGGGTGCTGCAAGCCATACACCGCAGCTTGCACCGCATCGGAATAATCGCTACTGTTGTGCGCGGTATCCATGGTCTTGGCAATGGGGGCCAATTGCGCCACCAGTTCAAGCCCCCAGTCTTTGAGCGTGACGGTGCTGACACCGCGCTCCAGCAGCAACCCAGGCTCGCGGCCACGTTCCGCGACGCTATGCTGGTTGTGCGCCAGTGCGACAATTTCTTCTGGCGAATCGGGAGGACTGTCGCTCATCAGGCAATGCAACAAGAACACATCGAGAAACCGCATCGTTTGGGCATTGATACCCACGGTCTCAAACGGGTCCAGGTCCATCAAGCGCACTTCGACATATTCGACACCGCGCTCCCGCAGCGCATGCAGCGGGCGCTCACCCGGAAAGATGACGCGCTTGGGGCGTATGGTCCCGTAAAACTCGTTCTCAATCTGCAGCAAGCTGGTCGTGAGTTGTTGGTAGGTGCCATCGGGGTTGCGCAGGCCAATGGACTCATACGCCGGGTAGGCGCGGGTCAGCGCCTCTTCCAACGACCCGCCATAGCCCTGCAGGCTGTTGTAGCTCACAGCCAGTGAAGACTGGGCATCACTTTGATATCCGAGTCGACCCATGCGCAGCGACGTGGCATACGGCAAATACATGGTCTGTGCATTGAGCGCTTGTAACTGATGCTGGCGCCCTGCTACAAAGGTAGAGCACACTGCCGGTGACGCGCCAAACAGATACAGCAGCAAAAAAGCGTGGCGGCGAAAGTTGCGAATCAGGCCAAAATATTGCTCGCTGCTCACGTCGGGCAACGACCAGTTGTAGTGGATGCCCGAGATCGTCTGCATGCGCCGCCCGTAACGGTAACCCAATCCTCTGCGATAGACCGTTTTGGAGCGCCCCACGTTGGACGTACCGTATTGACCCAATGGAATGGCGTCGTCGTCAGGCAATCGACAGGGCATGCTGGATGCCCACAGCATCTCATCACCCAAGGCTTGTACGGTGACCTGCTGCACCTGAGTCAGCTCGTCAACGCAATCTTGCACACCGGCATGTACCCCGGTGATTAACTCGACCTGGGACTCGCAGAAGTCTGTCGTGATGTTCGGGTGTGTCAGCGCCGAGCCCAGGTTCTTGGGATGCGGCGTCATGGCCAGCGACCCGTCTTCCAGCGCGCGCAGGCTTTCTTTCTCGACGCCACGGCGAATGCCGTGTATGCGCGTTTCGGTGAGTGACCCCAGGGCCTGTGAAATTTTTTGCATGCCAATGGCCCTTCGATTTCTGTGGGGCGCAAAGGTACCACACAGAGCCAACTGTTGCTGACAAGGGTTAACTTTTGCATTCTTTGGCCGTGCAATTCCCTTGACCAAAACATAATTCCACCATAATTTCGTATGGAAACGCCTGAACTAGTGGTCTGGTCAGCCATGCTTGGTGGCCTTGGCACGCTGGCAGCCTTTGCGCTGGCAGACGCAGTGATTCGTCGCAGCGTCGCGTCCTGGCGCGTGACATTGTTCATTGCATGGGTTGGTGCAGCCTGCATTTTGCTTACAGGTATTGCCCCTACCCTGCTACCAGGTGTAACGCCACAGTCCATTAACGTTTTGCAAAACAGCATGGGATTGCTGAGTGGCGCATTAGCGCTGCGTTACCTGGGTTTGTGGATGGGTGTGGCGCGCGAAGACCGTGTGGTGCGCGCCAGCATTGGCTGCGGCGTGTTGGGTTTGGGCTTGGCGGGCTGCACCATGGCAGTGCTGACGTGGATCGGCACACCAGAAGACGCACCCGACTTACTGGCGACCACGGCGGTCATCAATTCGGTAGCCATTCTGTTGCCCGTTGTAGCCTTGTTGCGTGCTATCCGGCTGGGCGACCAGCTTGCGCGCAGCATGCTGGCCAATATGGGATTGCTGACCGTTGTGGTAACAGGCCTCTATGCGCATGGTTTGAAACAGGAATTGGGTATCGGATTTTGGGCATTAACGGCGCTATGCACGATTGCCTTTTTGATGGTGGGTACCTATTTGGGTTTGCGCCGCGATCGCCTCAACCGGCGCCTGGAGCGTTTGGCGCGTCTGGCCGAAGGCGGTGACCCATCCACCGGTCTGGCCAAGGGCTCAGTGCTGATCTCCAAGGTGGACGACGCCTTTTGGCGCAGTGCGCGCAGGCATGAGGAATGCACGGTGATCTGCCTCTACCTGCGCAACTTGTATGAGCTGGCCGAGACTGCGGGGCACAGCGCCGAACAACAAATTTTGTCAGCCATGTCCGCGCGTATGCGGCGATCCGTGGGGTTTAGAAATGTGTTGGGCCTCTACCACCCGCGCTGCTTCATCGTGGTGGTCTCTACGGACGGCAAAAGCCGCTTGGTCGAGAAGCTGTTGCAACGCTTGCACTACCTGATGGCAAAGCCGCTACGCGTGACGGGGTCTGACAACGAAGCCGTTGCTTTTGTGCCGCGCTTTGGCATTGGCGCCGTATCCGTCATCGCCAATGATGCCAATGCGGCTGCGGTGGTCGACCAGGCCGAGCAACTGGCGCTTGCTGCCAACGCTGAGGCTGGAGGACAAACCAACTGGGTCGTCCACCAGCCCTAAATTTTCAGGTCAGCTGCTTGGTGGCGTGCGATACCTCGTGCCCGCCTTGCGCCGCGCCGCTGGCCGGAACCATCTCATCCGCACGGTCACGCACCTTGTCCAGTTGGGCGGCCAGGCGCTCGGGTGCATCACCGTCCAGACCAATCCAGTCGCCTTGGGTCATCGTGATGTTGGCGGCCTCGACATGGCCTGCACCGGCGCACAAGATAGTGCGGGTGGGCGCGCCTTCAGACACCAACACCAGCATCGCGGGCACCACCGCTTCGGGCTTGAGCGCGGCCAGCACGGCTTCGGGCATCAGGTCTTCGGTCATGCGCGTGGCAGCAGTAGGCGCCAGTGCATTGACGCGGATGTCGGACTTGGCCCCTTCAATCGACAGCGTTTGCATCAGGCCGATCAACGCCATTTTGGCCGCGCCGTAGTTGGATTGTCCAAAATTGCCATACAAGCCCGAGCTGGATGTGGTCATCAGAATGCGACCGTATTTTTGCGCCACCATATGCGGCCAGACCGCCTTGGCACAGTGCACGGCGCCCATCAAATGCACGTCCATCACCAAACGGAAATCGGCCAGCTCCATCTTGGCAAAGCTTTTGTCACGCAAGATGCCCGCGTTGTTGACCAATATGTCGACGCGGCCCCAGGTGTCTATGGCCTGTTGCACCATGGCCTGTACGGCGTCCCAGTCTGTGACCGACGCGCCATTGGCAATGGCCTCGCCACCCGCAGCCACAATTTCGGCTACCACGGCATCGGCTGCGGACAGCGAATGGCCGGAGCCGTCGCGGGCGCCGCCAAGGTCGTTCACCACCACTTTGGCGCCACGCGCCGCCAGCGCCAAGGCATGTTGGCGACCCAAGCCACCGCCCGCACCCGTCACAATGGCAACACGCCCTTTGAAATCAATCGTCATAACACTATCCCTTCTGCTTCAAACAAAACAACGCACGGCCAGCCCGCAGCGCGCGGCCAGCCCAAGCCAGACACTGTAATTCACCGATCCGCCACTTTGCGTCAACACCGAGACACTGCCCCATGGAACTGAACTCTGAAGTCCCCACCGCCCCACCCCGCGATGCCGCCACCGTGGTCATGCTGCGCGACACGCCGAAAGGGCTAGAGGTGTTTTTGGTCAAGCGCCATGGCCTGTCCGACGTATTGGGCGGCGCCTATGTGTTCCCCGGCGGCAAGTTGGATGCGCAAGACGCGCTGCTGGACTACCAGATCCACTTGGACCAAGACCCCACCGCCATGCACGCCGCGTTGGGTGAACCCGACCTCACCCTCGGCACGGCCAGCGGTTTGTACGTAGCGGCATTGCGTGAGGCGTTTGAAGAATCCCGCGTGCTGTTCACCCCCGACATCGCCACCGCCCGCGCCGCCTTGCTGCACGACACCGCCAAACCGTTCAACCAGTTGCTTGCCGAGCTGCAAGTGCGGCTGCAAACCCGCAACGTGCTGCCCTGGAGCCGCTGGATCACGCCTCGCATGCCGTCGATCACCAACAAGCGTTTTGATACCCGCTTCTTTGTAGCCGCCGTGCCGCCCGAACAAGAGGCTATCCACGACAACTACGAGGCAACCGAAAGCGCCTGGCTTGCGCC
>JBDTAG010000530.1:0-2725 GCA_039924745.1 Rhodoferax sp. | reverse complement strand
AGCTGCAAGCACCAGCGCACTAGCCAGGTTTTCACCGGTTGCACCCAACGCTGGAATCAAAACCAGCAAAGGCACTACGGCCAAATCCTGGAATAGAAGTACGCCCATGACCCGTTTGCCATGCTCGGATTCACGCTCCAGCCGCTCGACCATGAGCTTGACGACTATGGCGGTGCTACTCATCGCCACTGCGGACGACAGCGCCAAGGCAGCCTGCCATGACATACCCCATGTATCTGGGATCGTTGCGGATAGCGCAATCGTGACCAACGTGGCTACAGATATGGTGACCGCAACTTGCAACAACCCTAGACCAAAGACATGCTTTCGCATGGCGCGCAGCTTGGGCAAGTTGAATTCCAAACCGATTACAAACATCAGAAACACGACGCCGAATTCGCCGACGTGGCGCACGCCTTCGGAGTCTTGTGAGAGGCCTAGAGCATTGGGCCCGACCGCAACACCCACGACCAGATAGCCCAACATGGGTGGTAGCTGAAAATAGCGGCAAATGACCACCCCGGTTACCGCGGCCAGCAGGTAGAGAAGGGTTATTTCTAGTCCGGTCATCCCTCCATACTAGCAAGATACGTGTGGATCTATAAAATGCCAGCATGATCGAACTCGCCCCGCGGCATACCGCATCCTCTGCCCAACGTTCGATTGCGTTGGCGCATGAGACTTTTGACATTGAAGCTGCCGCTGTGCTGGGTCTGAAAACCCGTATAGGCCCATCCTTTGCCCGCACAGTTGACCTGATTTTGGGCATTAAGGGTCGGGTTGTCGTGATGGGAATGGGTAAGAGTGGCCACGTCGGCCGCAAGATTGCTGCAACGTTGGCGTCCACAGGAACGCCTGCCATGTTTGTGCACCCAGCTGAGGCCAGCCACGGGGATCTTGGCATGATTACCCCCGTTGATTTGGTTTTGGTGATTTCATATCGCGGCGAATCGGACGAGATTGCCGCGATCTTGCCGGCACTCAAACGGCTGGGCGCCCCTATCGTTGCCATGACCGGTAGCCAGGATTCAACGCTGGCGCAGCATGCCGATTTATGGTTAGACAGCGCGGTCGACAAAGAGGCTTGTCCATTGAATCTGGCGCCAACCGCCAGCACCACAGCCCAGCTCGCCATGGGTGATGCCTTGGCGGTAGCCTTGCTGGATGCAAGGGGTTTTCGCGCTGAAGACTTTGCACGCTCCCACCCAGGCGGTGCGCTAGGGCGCAAGTTGCTGACCCATGTAAGTGATGTGATGCGGTCTGGCGACGCAGTTCCGCGAGTTTCGTCGGATGCCAATTTCAGTGCATTGATGCGTGAAATGAGTGCGAAGGGTCTGGGTGCTACCGCGGTTGTAGATGCCAATGACCGCGTATTGGGGATCTTTACTGATGGTGATTTGCGCCGCTTGATTGAACAGGGTGTTGATTTGCGCGGTACTACTGCGCAAGAAGTTATGCACCGGTCGCCCAGCACGGTCGATCAGCAGGCGTTGGCTGTCGATGCCGCTGAATTGATGGAGCGCAACCGCATCACCAGCGTTCTGGTCGTAGATGCAGAGGGCCGTTTATGTGGCGCGCTGAACAGCAATGACTTAATGCGTGCGAAGGTCATTTGATGGTGAAACCCGCACTTAATTTTGATCCAGCGCTTTTGCTCAAAGCGCAAGGGGTCAAGGTTGCCTTTTTTGACGTGGATGGTGTGCTGACCGATGGCGGCCTTTTGTTCTCGGAAACCGGCGAAACGCTTAAGCGTTTCAATACCCTGGATGGACATGGGATCAAGCTATTGCAGCAAGTTGGGATCACGCCCGTGGTCATCACCGGCCGAGACTCCAAACCTCTGCGCGCGCGCTTGCAGGCTCTGGGTGTACAGCATGCATTCTTTGGTACCGAAGACAAACGTCCATCGGCAGAGCAAACTTTGGCTGAACTGGGTCTGGACTGGAGCCAAGCGGCTGCCATGGGCGACGACTGGCCCGATTTGCCAATGATGCGTAACTGTGCCTTCACATGCGCACCGGTCAACGCGCACCGTGAAGTGCTGGCCTTGGCCCACTATGTGACGACCGCACGCGGTGGCGATGGCGCAGCCCGTGAATTTTGCGACGTGCTGTTGGTCGCTAGTGGCCGCTATATAGATCTGCTGGAGCGCTACTCGCAATGATGTCCATGCTGCGCGATGCATGGGATCGGTCGCTACTGTATTTCCCTCTGATTTCCATGGGTCTGCTGGCCTTGGGCACGTATTGGCTGGTGCGCAGTACCCCGCCTATCAGTGGCCCTGTGACGCAAAAAATAGTGCAGCATGAGCCCGACTATTTCATGGAAGATTTTTCGGTACGCAGATTTGATGCGACTGGTCGGGTGCGTACCGAAGTGCGAGGTGCCAAAGCGCGGCACTACCCCGATACCCTGTGGCTGGAAATCGAAAATATCCGGATCCGTTCGTACGATGAGCAGGGGCGCCTGACCACTGCCACGGCGCTGCACGGGTTGACCAACGATGACTCGTCTGAAGTGCAATTGATGGGTCAGGCTGTGGTGGTGCGAGAACCTGATGCCAGCATACTTGGCGAAGTCTCGCCCCGCATGGAATACCGCGGTGAGTTTCTGCACGCCTTTATGAATTCCGAACGGGTGACATCCAACAAACCCGTGGTGTTTTTGCGGGGGCAAGACCGATTCAGTGCCGACAGCCTCGACTTTGACAATGTCGAACAGACCA
>JBDTAG010000529.1:0-3651 GCA_039924745.1 Rhodoferax sp. | reverse complement strand
GGCCGCTTGGGTTCTGTCGCTGAAATAAGCACGCATCTGGCACTTCAAAAAAACCCGCTTTTTGCGGGTTTTTTGTTTTGGAGCCGTACTAGAGCTTATTAAAGCTTGATGGGTACGGCGTAACCTGTCATCTCCAGATACCCGCGCCCCACCAGTTTGTTGACACTGTTCCAGACTTCACATAGGCCTTCCCAGTAGATTGCACCAGTGGATGTGCGGCTGTCCAGCTCCTGGTTGTCCAGCACGGCGCGCACGGTGTAGATGTCTGTCGGCGTGTGAACCGTCCATTCAACCGGGTAGCTGGCTTGGCTCAGTGGGCTCTTCCAAACGCGCAGTGGTTGAAACACCACTTCGCCATGCTGAAAATTGAAGAGCTTGCCCTGGGTGCGCAGAGAACCGCCATCCCACAAAGCACCGCCTGACTTGTCGCGAACGCGAAATGCCGTCAGCGCACTGCCGTCCAGCAAGTTGATGCCCAACCAATCCCAACCAGCAGCGCCTGGGGGCAACATCTCTTTGCTCCATTCATGGTCCAGCCACGCTGTACTGCCGGCACCGACTACATGGCGCTTGCCTTGCAATACCAGTGTGCCGTTCACTTGCAAATGCGGAAGGCTGTAGTAGTAGCTGGTCTGTTTGGGATCTGGACCTTTGCGGGATACACCATGGTCGCCTTGCAACAGTACAGGCTGGTTTGCTGTGAAGCTGAGTGCCAGTGAAAAATCAGTCGCATCAATCTGCGCGCGCAGGTCTTCGCCCTGGCGTTGTAGCGACCAGTCGCGCAACACAACACCGGTGTCTTGCAGGCTAGCCGACGCCGTGTCGAGTGGATTCTTGCCCGGTTCTGCGCCTGACGCCCGCGCGATGCGCTGGTCGTGCCATAGCTTTTTACCGCTGATGTCGGTCAGGGCAGCATGGGCAAAAATCAGCTGTCGTGCTGCCAGTTGAGATTGCATGCCCTGAGTGTTGGCTATTCGGCTGCGAAAGAACGTCACCTGAAAGCCAAACGCTGGCGCTGCATCGGGCGCTGCGCCTTCGCTATTGATAGTGCCGGTGACATACCACCATTCCGTTCTAAAGTCGGGGTGCGCGCCTGCATCTCTGGGAAACACCAGGGCAGTCTGCTCCAGCGCTTGGGCACTCTGCACCAGACAGGTTCCCAGACCCCAAAGCCCAAGACTACCCAACCCAGCACCCAAAAAGCGTCGGCGTGGCAAATCCGATGGGCAAGCAAGTGCGCGTATCAATTGCATGGCGTTGATGCCTTCTGGCGTGTAGGCTTAAGCGTTGAATGTTGATCCGCGTCAAGTGGGGCCGTGTTCAGCCAGTGAAACACAAAGTTTCTATGGCACAGTAGTCTTCGAGATGAATGAAAACAAGATTGCATGACCCACTCTACAAGATTTCACCTGCGTGCTTGTGATCGACGTGTAAGCGTGGTGAAGTGGCAACTGTGAAACGCGCGCCGATATTTTTTGCGCAGTGCGTGGTCTACACACGCCAAGTCGCGGCATTTTCATTGTCAACCTTGGCTTTGTGTGCGTGTACCAATGCAGCGCTTGCACCCATGGCGTTGCCGGAAACGCCCGTTCCTGCCCATTGGTCCACTGAAGCCCCACTGCCCCTGAATACCGTGCCAACGCTGGCCGTCTGGTGGCAGGGTTTCAATGATCAGACACTGACGGCACTGGTCACACAAGGCTTGCAGCGCAACACTGACGTGCGAACGGCGCTTGCCGCTTTGCAACAGTCGCGCGCGCAGCGGGATGGCAAGTCTGCAGCCCTCGGACCCAATGTGGGCGGTTCTGTGTCGGCACAGCGTAGCCGGTCCAACAGCAATGACGCTGTCGATTTGTTCCAGCTTGGGTTTGACGCAAGTTGGGAGCCCGATGTGTTTGGCGGCCAACACAGCGCATTACGTGCCGCAGAATCTGGCGTTCAAGTCGCGCAGGCCACACTGGCTCAAGTGCGAGTCTCTATGGCAGCTGAAATTGCAGTCACATACATCGAACTGCGTGGCCTGCAGGCGCGATTGGCAATCGCACGCAGCAACCTTGCCGCACAAATGGACACTTTGCAAATCACCCGCTGGCGTGCCCAGGCGGGTTTGGTGTCTTCGCTGGACGTCGAGCAAGCAGTTGCCGCCAGCGAACAAACTGCCGCCCAGATTCCCACGTTGTCCACCAGCCTGGCCCAAGCTGTCAGCAGTCTGGCGGTACTAACGGTTCAGACGCAGGCCGCCGTCCAAGAGCAGGTAAAGACCGACCCCGCACTGGACGGCACCGCCGCCATTCCTCAGGCGCCGGCTGGTGTAGCCGTGGCCATTCCCGCACAGACCTTGCGCCAACGTCCCGACGTGCAGGCCGCCGAGTTCCGCATCCGTGCGGCATTGGCGCAGGTTGCGCAAGCAGATGCAGCACGCTACCCCAGTTTTCAGATATCCGGCTCTTTGGGGTTGCGCGCTGTGACATTCGGTGCGTTGACCAATGGTGCATCGGTCCTGCAGTCGCTGCTGGCTGGCATATCCGTCCCCCTCTTGGACGGCGGCGCGGCGCGGGCTCAATTGCGTGTGCAAGAGGCTGGCCTTGAACAAGCGCGTGTGGCCTATGCGTCAACCGTGATGCTGGCACTCAAAGATGTAGAAGATGCACTGGTCACCCTGCAGGGCGATAGCGAACGATCAACACGCCTATTGGCCGCCGCCACCGCAGCGGCAAACGCCGACACAATGGCCCGCCAGCGATATTCCAGCGGCTTGATTGACTTTCAAGCGGTGCTCGATACCCAGCGCACCGTGCTCTCCACACAAGACAGCTTGGCCGCCACCCGGACCACCCTGAGTTCCGATTACGTGCGTTTGTACAAGGCGCTGGGCGGTGGATGGGTGCCAGAAACCGATGCCCTCGCGCAGTGATGTCGCTCAATCCCTATACCCCATGAACAACAACGCATCTGCCCCCGATCCAGCCGCGACCGTCAAACCCGTCGGACCAACGGACGTCGATTTGAAGGCCATATTGGGCGATGAACACACCAGACGCTGGTGGCAAAAGCCGACGCTGTGGATGGCTGCCGCGGCGCTTGTATTGTTGGCTGTCGGCTGGCTCTACTTTCAATCGCGGGCAAATTCCAATGCGCAGCCAGTCTATGTCACCGAGTCTGTGCACACGGGCAATCTGACGCTATCGGTGCTGGCCAACGGCACCTTGCAGCCCACCCGTTCGGTCAATATCGGTAGCGAACTCTCTGGCACCGTCAAACGCGTGGCGGTGGATGTCAACGACCGCGTGACCAAGGGCCAAATCTTGGTCGAACTGGACACAGCCAAGCTGTCGGACCAGGTACTGCGTTCCCGCGCTTCACTGCAGTCCGCGCAGGCCCAGCAGGCCGTAAACGCCGCCACCGCCAAGGAAGCCCAGGCCGGATTGGCGCGGTTCGAAGAAGTAGCACGCCTGTCGGGTGGCAAAGTCCCCTCAGCGGCCGAGTTGGATACAGCGCGCGCCAACCTTGCACGCGCCATTGCATCGGAGGCCAGCGCACGCGCCAACGTAGCCGATGCGCGCGCAGCGGCATCCACCGATGAAACCAATTTGTCCAAGGCATCCATCCGTTCACCGATAGATGGCGTGGTGTTGACCCGCACGGTAGACC
>JBDTAG010000528.1:0-5262 GCA_039924745.1 Rhodoferax sp. | reverse complement strand
AAACCGACGCTGGCGAACATGATCAACCTGGCCACCAAGGTGCGATGGGGCATGGGTATGCTGGGCACGCCTCGGCGCGGCTTTGGCAACATCATCGGCCATGTGGACGGCATTACCGACCCCAGTAATTTATCCGCCTGGACCACGCAACAGTTTGACCCGACGCTGAACTGGGCCGATGTTGAGTGGATCAAAAAGCGCTGGGGCGGCAAGCTCATCCTCAAAGGCATACAAGACGTGGAGGACGCACACCTCGCCGTGGACAGTGGTGCCGACGCGATCATCGTCTCCAACCACGGCGGACGGCAACTGGACGGTGCCGAATCGTCGATCCGCGCACTGCCAGCCGTGGTAGACGCAGTGGGCAAGGACATTGAGGTGCATATGGACGGCGGCATCCGCAGCGGGCAGGATGTGCTGAGGGCCGTGGCTCTAGGCGCCAAGGGCGTCTACATTGGCCGATCGTTCATTTACGGCCTGGGCGCCATGGGCGAGGCCGGTGTGACCAAGGCGCTGGAAATCATCCACAAGGAAATGGATGTGACGATGGCGTTGTGCGGCAAGACCTGCATCCCGCAAATTGACAAGAGCATTTTGTTAGCGGGGAGTTATCCAAGCTGAACCCAGTAGTTTTTTTGTTTTCTGATACGGCGCTAGCTGGCGTAGCCAAGAGTAGACAGTGTCGCAAATACTATTCGACGGTGATGGAATACGTAACGTCTTGGGTCATGTTGGGGAGTAATCCGCCGAAACTCAGAACGTGCCTTCCCTTGGCCAATGGGCGCAATGCAACGTAGTAACCATTTGCCACTGCATCGGCAGGTTGACCGGGAACCAGGCTGAAGCATGTGGTTGCGAATCTATGAGACTCCAACGACTTGAATGGATTCCCATCGACAACCAGAACAAGTGCCGACGCATTATTGGTAAGGGCTGCAACTCGACCGCCTAGCAGCATGCAGTTTTCCTCGGAGTTTTCGCCAAGAAAGCTTACGTAGTTGATCAATGGAAAGAAGAGCGTTTTGCCCTCTGGCACCGTGCAAGTTCGCTCAGTACGAGCAGTTCCGTAGGTGCCCGCCAGAAACCAAATGTCGCCTGACTGACGGCTTGCGCACATCACTCCCGTTCGATCTGAAATTGGACTGCGTACACGCTCAAAAGAGAAAGCCCATTGCCACCATTTAATTGACCATTCCGCTTGGGAGGCACCAAACAGTGAATCTCCGGGAGGAACTAGTAACTTGGATTGGGCCGAGGCGCTGCCTTGCGCCAGAAGTAAGACTAAAGCCAGTGAAGATAGACGAAAGTGCATGGAGGGTATTGGGTTTGCCAAAAAGGGCTGTAAGAGAAAGCTATCGACTAGAAATTCACGACAGCTTGCGGACTGTACCGCACGGACACAAGCAACTATATGGGAGGCGTGCGTTCGGACTGATGCAGCGTGAAATGCTGACGGCGCGCAGTGCATGGGACGCCTTGGTGACGTTTATCCGCACCCTGCCGCCACCAGACTTTCCGCGAAGCCAAACCAGTTTGGGAATCCTCACACGTCATTTAGACCAGGAAGATGCACAACATCTGATATGCCCCAAGACAATGGCCTTCCATTTTGCGTTAGGATCGATTTCTATTTCCAGCCAAGCCAAAAGGAGCCCCCATGACCCAAAGTAAATTCCGTCTGGTGACCCGCAGTGACTTTGACGGTCTGGTCTGCGCGGTTCTGCTGAACGAACTGGACCTGATTGACGACATCAAGTTTGTCCACCCCAAGGACATGCAGGACGGCAAGGTCGACATCACCAGCCGCGACATCACCACCAACCTGCCCTATGTAGCAGCGGCCCATCTGTCTTTCGACCACCACGAGTCCGAGACCATCCGCAACACTGGCGAGCGCCCCAACCACATCATCATGCCCCACGCCCCATCGGCAGCACGCGTGGTGTACGACTACTACGGCGGCGCCAAGGCCTTCCCCAATATCAGCAATGACATGATGCTGGCCGTAGACAAAGCCGATTCGGCCCAGTTCAGCCACGACGAAATCTTGGAGCCTACCGACTGGGTGCTGCTGAACTACTTAATGGACTCGCGCACTGGCTTGGGGCGCTTCCGCGAGTTCCGCGTCAGCAACTACCAGTTGATGATGGACCTGATCCAGTACTGCCGCAACCACGGTATCGACGAAATCCTGCAGTTGCCCGACGTCATCGAGCGCATTGACCTGTACTTCGACCACACGGCCCAGGCCCGCGAACAGATGGAGCGTTGCGCCACGGTGCACAAGAACCTGGTGGTGCTGGACCTGCGCAACGAGGAAACCATCTTCGCCACCAACCGCTTCATGATTTATGCGCTGTACCCACAGTGCAATATCTCGATCCACGTGCTGTGGGGTGTGCAAAAGCAAAACACTGTTTTTGCCACTGGCAAGTCGATTCTCGACCGCGGTAGCAAGACCAACGTAGGCGAGCTGATGCTGCAATACGGCGGCGGCGGCCACAACTCAGCGGGCACTTGCCAGGTGGACAACGAACAAGCTGACGACGTACTGGGTGCCCTGATCCACCAAATCAATTCTGATGGTTGAGCGCAAGGGGGTTTCCGGCTGGTGGCGCGCCGCCACCTTCGGGTGCCTGGTGCTGCTGGCGGTTGCGCTGGCGACGGGTATGAGCATGTTCGAACAGTTCAAAGCACAAATCCAGCACGTGCAGGGGCAGCTCAAGAATACCGCGCAGGTCAAGTACATTGCCGTGCTCCTCGATGACAAGCGGGCTTCCGCCATGCTGGTGACCATGGCCCTGCAAGACAACGCCTTGCAAATCCAACGCCTGAACACCATCACCGAAGGCAGTGAAGACAGCATGCAGCTTTGGGCGCTATCCGAAGGCGATCCCGTGCGTTCGTTAGGTGTCCTGGAGAGCAAAGGCAAAACCCTGCGCTTACCCGCCACCGAACGCGATTTGGCCACTGCGACCACCTTGGCCATCAGCGTCGAAGACAAGGGTGGCGCCCAACCAGGCAAAGGTCCACGCCTGCCTTACCTGTTTCAGGGATCGGTGATCCAGAAGGCCCTGTGAGACGGATCGCGCACCTGGACATGGACGCGTTCTATGCGTCGGTGGAACTGCTGCGCTATCCGCAACTCAAAGGCCTGCCTGTCGTGATTGGTGCCGGCCGCCAGGCGGTAAACACTGCATTGGAGGCCTTGCACGCACAAGACCTTGCCAACGCCGACCCGACAGAGCCTGAGCCGCCCTGGGACGCAGCAGCGCAGCGTGCGGCCCTGAAGCGCATTCCCATAGACGCTTTTGCCCGGCTGCACAGCTACACCGGACGCGGCGTCATCACCACCGCCACCTATGCCGCGCGCCAGTTTGGTGTGGGTTCGGCCATGGGTTTGATGAAAGCCGCCAAATTGTGCCCGCAAGCGATTTTGGTGCCTGTCGACTTTGACGAATACCGCAAATACTCGCGCCTGTTCAAGGGCATCATCACCAACATCGCGCCGATGATGGAAGACCGGGGGGTGGACGAGGTCTACATTGACTTTACCGACATACCCGGCGGCCAGCGCGAAGGCGGGCGCGTGCTGGCCCGACTGATCCAAAAAAGCATTTTTGACGCAACAGGGCTGACCTGTTCGGTCGGTGTAGCGCCTAACAAATTGCTGGCCAAGATGGCCAGCGAATTCAACAAACCCAATGGGATTGCCATCGTCCACGAGGACGATCTGGAAACCATGATCTGGCCGCTGGACTGCCGCAAGATCAACGGCATTGGCCCCAAAGCCGACGAGAAGCTCAAAGGCCATGGCATTGAGACCATAGGCCAACTGGCGGCCAAGGACCTCCAATGGCTGATGGATACCTTTGGGCAGCGCACCGGCGCATGGATGCACGCGGTCTCGCACGGCCGCGACGATCGACCCATCGTGCTGGAAAGCGAGCCTGTCAGCATCAGCCGCGAAACCTCTTTCGAGCGTGACCTGCACGCCGTGCGTGACAAAGCCGAGCTGGGCGCGATTTTCACCCGCCTGTGCGAACAACTGGCCGCTGACCTGCAGCGCAAGGGTTATGTGGGCAAGACCATTGGCATCAAGATCAAATTTGAAGACTTCAGCGCAGTCACGCGCGACATCACGGTGGAACACCCTACCGATGCCGCCAAGGAAATACGCCGTGTGGCGGGCCTTTGTCTAAAGCGCGCCCCGCTGCAAAAGCGGCTGCGTTTGTTGGGCGTGCGCATGGGCGCGTTGCGAAAGTTGTCCGACAGCACATTGTCGGAAGAAAATCAGGCTATAACCCTTGTGGATAAATACTCAAATGCTATCGAATTGGAAGCACACGCAGAGCAGACGGGCTGGCTTTTTTAGTGAATTTTCTGACCATCACGCAAACCACGCCACCCTGATCCGACGCGACAGCGACAGCCTTCCGCGCAGACATGCACTAAAGTAACTGCAACTTTCATTCGGAGACCCCAATGGCCGCCCTCACCTGCTTCTCACTCACCACCCACAACCACGTCGCCCACCTGGTGCTCAATAAGCCCGAGGCGATGAACACCATGCACCCCACGTTCTGGCGCGAGCTGGATGCCGTGCTGACCCAGATACACCAAGACGGCAGCGCACGCGCTTTGGTCATCAGCAGCACTGGCAAACATTTCAGCGCTGGTATGGCGTTAGACACTTTTTCTGGTGCCATCCAGATGCAGGACGAAAGCCCAGAGGGCCGCGCTGCAGCCTTCGACACGCTGAGCGACATGCAAGCCACCTTCACCAAGCTGGAGACGCTGCGCATACCGGTCATCGCGGCCATACAAGGCGGTTGCATCGGCGGCGCGGTGGACATGGTTACCGCTTGCTGCATCCGCTATGCCACGCCACAAACCTTCTTCTGCATCCAGGAAATCAACATTGGCATGGTCGCCGACGTGGGCACGCTACAGCGCCTGCCCAAACTGATCCCACTTGCCGTGGTCAAAGAAATGGCCTACACCGGCAGACGCTTAGGTGCCGACCGTGCACTGCAATACGGTTTGGTCAACGCCATCTTTGACACCGAAGAAGCGATGCTGGCCGGGGCACTGCAATGCGCGGCTGAGATCGCATCAAAGCCACCCGTGGCCATTTGGGGCACCAAACAAGCCATTCACTTTGCACGCGACCATTCGGTGGACGATTCGCTCAAGCAAATGGGCTGGCTGCAAGGCGCCATCTGGAGCAACCGGCACGTAATGGAGTCAGTAAAAGCCATG
>JBDTAG010000527.1:0-2521 GCA_039924745.1 Rhodoferax sp. | reverse complement strand
CAACGATTTTGCAACCGAGAAGCTCGTCCAGCGTCCGTTGCGATCGAAGTCCAGCCCATATCGCTCCAGTCGCAGCTTGCCGTCCTGCAATACCAGGAGCGCAGCACCGCGTTGACCGGCCATGTAGGCATCCACATCCAGCTGCAGTTTCAATGGCGGCCCGGGTGGCAAAGGTGATGGCGTGCCGCCAGCTGGGATATCGTGCCATTTGGCCAGCAAAGAAATGCGGTCCATCGCGCGGAAAGCCGCATCGCGCTGCGGCTGGCTCCAGAAAAGAAGATCCCGATTGGTTGGCATGGCCGCCAACAGCCCACGTGTTTCCTTGTCCAGACTTAACCATCCGACAAGGCCACCGACGACTAAAACGGCCAAGGCTCTGAGGGCGATTTTTTTGAGTTTCAATTCAGTTCTCCTGCGTGTTGGCGCCAAGTTTCTCGCCGCGTTGGCACTTGGCTTGAGGTTCGGTGATGCTACTGGACCGCGCTAATTGTCAGCGTTTGTTAGAGCCAATGGTCGGTTCGCAATGAACCCAATCACCGCAGAGCGGCCCTTGTGACCAGCCCCCTCATTGAGCTCGGTTTCGTATTCTTCGAGTACCTGAATCTCCAAGTCGACAAACGCTGCCCGCAATATTTCAGGGGTATATAAATGCGACAGTATGGATGGACCGCCGGTCCCGAACTCTAATTGTTTTGGGGTGTAACCGAGCAACAGAAGTGCGCCGCCAGGGTTCAGGCTTCGGACCATGTTTCGGAACAGGCGCGTTCGCATGGCCGGGTCAGCAAACTGTACAAAAATAGCCACAATCCCATCATAGAGGCCCTGCGGCCAAGTGAAGTCGTCGCAATTGGCAACCTTGAAGTCCACCTGGGCCTTGGCGTCGAGTGCCAACCGTCTGGCCTTAGCGACACCGACTTCCGAGATGTCAAACGCTTCAACATGATGCCCCTGCTTGGCAAGCCATACGCTGTTGCGACCCTCACCATCTGCCACGCACAAGATGCGCGAACCACCTTTGAGCGTGTTTGCATGGCGGCGCAACCACTCGTTGGGTTCCGTTCCAAAGACATAGCCGTCTTTTGAAAAACGACTGTTCCACGTTTGTGCTGGATCACTAAATGGGGGGCTGGAATTTTGTGTCATGGTAAGAATATGGGCTTGAAACTACCGATAGGCATTCAGTGATGGGTTTTTGGAAGGCTGGCTTCAGTCTTTCCATTAACCTGTTGGCGACTCCATTTGCAAAGACCGGTTACAACGCAAAAATCTTCCCCGGATTCATGATGTTCAACGGGTCCAGCGCCCGCTTGATAGCGCGCATCATGTCTACCGCGCCCAACCCCGTCTCAGCCACCAAAAAGCCCTGCTTGTGCAAACCCACGCCGTGCTCGCCAGTGCAGGTGCCGCCCAGCTTGAGCGCGCGCTCCACCAGTTGGTGGTTGAGCCGCTCGGCAGTTTCGCGTTCGGCGGGAATATTGGGGTCGATCAGGTAGCCCATGTGAAAGTTGCCATCGCCCACGTGACCGACCATGAAGTAGGGGATGCCCGCTTCTTGCGCCTCGGTCACCGAATCCAGCAGCGCGTCGGCCAGTGCGGAAATCGGCACGCAGGTGTCGGTGGTAATGGCCTTGCAGCCTGGGCGCGACTGCACGCCCGCAAAGTAGGCGTTGTGCCGCGCCGTCCAAAGGCGGGTGCGCTCCTCGGGCGTGGCGGCCCAGGCAAAGGCGCTGCCGTTGTTGTCGGCGGCTAGTGTCTGCACCGTCTCTACCTGCTCCTGCACGCCGGCAGGTGAGCCATGGAATTCCATCAGCAGCATGGCGCTCTCGGGCAGGCTTAAGTGAGAATGCTGGTTGACCACCTTCACGGTCGTCGCGTCCAACAACTCACAACGCGCAATGGGTACACCGAGCTGGATGATCTGGATCGTCGTGTTGACCGCATCGGCCAGCGACGCAAAGCAGCAGGTCGCCGCCATCACCGCCTCGGGCAGTGGGTAGAGCTTGACGGTGACCTCGGTGATCACGCCCAGCGTGCCCTCGCTGCCCACCATCAGCCGCGTCAGGTCGTAACCGGCGCTGGATTTCTTGGCGTGTGTGCCGGTGCGGATGACCTCGCCGCTGGCGGTGACCACTTCCAGCGCCAATACGTTTTCGCGCATGGTGCCGTAGCGCACGGCATTCGTGCCGCTGGCGCGGGTGGCACTCATGCCGCCCAGTGTTGCGTCAGCACCGGGGTCTATCGGGAAGAACAGGCCAGTGGATTTGACGGCTTCGTTGATTTGCTTGCGCGTCACACCCGGTTGCACGGTCACGGTCAAGTCGTCGGCGTTGATGCTGAGCACCTCATTCATCTGACTCACATCCAAGCTGATGCCGCCTTGCACGGCCAGCAAATGCCCTTCGAGCGAGGTTCCCACGCCAAAAGGAATAACCGGTACCTGGTATTGCGCCGCCAGCTTCACCACTTGGGCCACTTCGGCGGTGCTCTGTGCAAACACCACGGCGCCGGGTGGCGGCACGTC
>JBDTAG010000526.1:0-3534 GCA_039924745.1 Rhodoferax sp. | reverse complement strand
CCAGTTCCAGTGGGTAAATGCCTTTCCATGCTTTCTTGTATTCGGCGGTAATAACGTCTACCAAACGATTAATGACCCGTTGCTCTGTTGCAGAAAAGTCTCGCCCTTCAATACGGGTTTGGAACTTCCCGATTCCTCCATACAGCGTGTCAATCACACCAAAAACGAGTGCGGGTTCACAGACGATCAACCCACTGCCTCGTAAGGGACGAATGGCAACAATATTGAAATTTGTAGGAACCGCCAGTTCCCGTAAAAAAGCGCTGTACCGTTGAACGGTGACCGGGCCGACCGAAATTTCTGGGCTGCGACGAATAAAGTTGAACAGTCCGACCCTTAGATTCCGAGTGAAGCGTTCATTGACGATTTCCATCGTGGGCATCCGCCCACGAACAATTCGCTCTTGGCTTGAGATATTGTAGGTACGGACTTCGCCATGCTCGGCCGCTTCTTCGACTGTCTTCTGGCTTTCGCCCGTGACACCTTCGAGAAGGGCATCTACTTCTTCCTGTGAAAGAAACGATTCACTCATAGAAAAATACCCACGAAACCGTTACTGAACAATGAAACTAGAAAACAATACGCCTACAACAGGATACTCAGAATGGGCAGTCTTGGTGGCTGCCTTCTTCTTTTTCTTGGGAGCATCCGCCTCGGCCGGCTCTTCCTCCTCGCCGCCCCCTCCAAAAGGTTTGGCGGTTTCGCGCAAAATATCTTTTGCTAATTTTTCTTTGCCTTCCTGCGACAGCAACTGCTCTGCCGTTTTCTGGGAGATCAGCATCAGCACACTGCTGCGTATCGTAGGCAAGAAAAGTTTAACGGTATCCACCGCATGCGCGTCCGTGACTTCCAAAGTAATACCAATTTGCGCTACACGCTCCCCGCCGGGGTCCGCCAAGTTAACAACCATGCTATCAAGCGGCAAGTACGCAGGTGGTACTTTGGGTGCTGCGTGAGCGGTCGCTTTCGCAGGTGCCGATTCATCACCATCTTCAGCTGCGGCACGCTGCTTACTGATATAGAAAAATGCGCCTACACCGCCCAACACTAGCACCAGCACCGCAACAACGATGATGATGAGCAGTTTTTTGCTTTTGGCTGGCGCTTTGTCCCCGTCTTCTCCATCACCATGTTTACCAGCCACAGTTGCTCCTTATTTTGATAACGCTATGGTGTTGATGGTGACACATTCTTTAGCCTCACACAAAAAGATCGAGGGCACCACCCGAAACACGCCCGGGACCCGGTGTTTTGTCTATGCGCGCGGGTTGTACGGTCGCGACGCCTGACTGACGCGCTCCTTGCCGGGATTTACCGCCCTTATCGCCAGACTCACCTGCGCCAGACGTACCTACAGAGACTCCGGAGAGCACTACGCCTTCACGCTGCAACATATCTTTTAAATGGATGCCGGCATTTTCAAGTGCGGCCCTTGCTTGCAGTTCGTCTGAGCGAAAGGCAATATGAGCCTCATTGCCTTGCATGCGAATGCTCACCTCGACAGGCTTGTCACCAATGCCGTCAAGCTTCAACTCTGCGTTTTGCACGTCGTTGGATATCCAATAGGCAACTTTTTCTGCCACAAAAGTATCTGCGGAAGTCGCAGGGTCCGGTGCATTTGCCCCCGAGGGTGCAGATGCGGAGGGCGAGTACGTAGAGTTCGCGATAGACGACGTACTGTCGGTGGCGTTGGTGCGAAAGACTGATCGCTCTCGAATAGACTCTTCGCCAGTTAAGGGCGTCAAGGAATTTGCGGTGGCCAATGCTGTGGCAACCGGCCCCAAGGGGGTCGTCTCCACCACTTTTTGCAATTGCAGAGCTTGCCGAACGTCAATTGCCAATTTATTCGTGTCCACGGGAGCAGTCAATGCCGCTTGGGCAGATGCGAGACGGGCAAACGCGTCTTTCTGTGTTTTGCCAACTTTTCCGACTAACTCTGAGACCGAATCACCTTTCGCAGCATTTGAAACAGCAGTCCCATCGGCTTTGGCAGGTCCATGAGACCCCTTTGCAACCCCAGAAAGGTTGGCCGTTACTCCAGCAACATTAGGATCCATTTTTTCAGCATTTGTAGCAGGAGCTGCAGACCAGTGGGCCGCCTGTGCTAATAGCGCCGAGGTATCCTGGGCCACATTTGGAGTCAAATTTGTATCTATCGATAGTGGCAACGCGCCTGTCTGGGTAGCATCACCTGTTGAAAGTGTTTTCCCCAAGGTTAGTTCTGTGGCGGCTGGATCAATGTCTGCCTTGGAGTCACCCTTTTGCTGTGTGCCTTTTAATTTTCCTGCTGCACGCGCCAACGTGGTCAACGCAGTAGCTGCAACATCATTGACATCCAGTGCACCATTTGCTGCAACCCCATTGGCTGGCAATGTCAGCTCTGAAGAATCCAAAGATGCCAAGACGGCCATAAAGCCACCTGGTGCCTTTGTGCCGTGTCCTTGTGTCTCGGCAGAGGCTCCTTTAGTGGATTTGGGTTCCGTTGTCGCCGGGCGCGGTGTGCTTTGTGCTGGGCCTGTTTCAATAGTCATGTTTCTCTCCGCTCATTGGCAATCCACCATTCCTGGCGTGCTGCATGGCTGCAAATTCATCGGTATGGCGTTGCTGGCGCTGCCTTTGGGTGCGCGACAAGACGGCTTGACGTGCTTTCAAAACCTGGTTCAATCCTAATAAACGTACCTCGGCCTGCAGTAACTTGGCCTTAGCCTCGGCCAGTTGCCCTGCTGACTGACTCAACACACCAGACTGCATGGCGATCGCCTGCTGCAAACGCTCCGTGAACTGGTATTGGTGGCGCATCAGCTCCACGGACACGCCAAGTGATGCTGTCCCGGTCCAACGGTTGTCTGTGTCTGACGCGTAACCCTGCAGTTGAGACATTTGGGCACGCGCGAATTCCATAGTGCGCTCCACGCGCGCCACTGCTTTGGCCAGCGCATCACGCTGCAAGGTTGCGTGCTCTATGGCAAGCAAAACGCCTTTTAATGCAGACACGGTGACCTCCACTCTACGTGCGTATTCATGTTGCTCCCGCACCGAAGCTGGTAACCGCTTGCATTTCATCAAGTACATATTGAGCAGGTGCGGCTTGGAACATGTCTTGTTGTAAGAACTGACTCATGCCATCATGCAACGCGATCGCTTCGTCCAGCGCCGGGTCCGAACCCTGTGCATACGCACCAATTTGGATCAAATCACGACCCCGCTCATATTTCGAATAAATCGCGCGGAAACGCCGGGCCAATTCAAAGTGTTCACGCGACACCACGTTGTGCATTACCCGCGATGCCGACTGCTCCACATCAATAGCAGGATAGTGGCCAGACTCGGCCAGTACGCGGGAAAGCACGATATGGCCATCCAAGATCGCTCTTGCGGCATCCGCTATCGGATCTTGCTGGTCATCGCCCTCGGTAAGTACCGTATAAAACGCAGTGATGGACCCCACGCCGTTGAGCCCATTGCCACTGCGCTCCACCAATTGCGGCAACTTGGCAAAACAAGACGGTGGATAACCCTTGGTGGCGGGCGGCT
>JBDTAG010000525.1:0-7396 GCA_039924745.1 Rhodoferax sp. | reverse complement strand
TGCAACTGGTCGCCCCGGCGCTGCACGACTATGTGGTGCCCATCACGCTGGGGATTTTGGTCGCGCTGTTCGCGGTGCAGCGCCACGGCACGGCGGCCGTGGGCGCGGTGTTCGGCCCACTCACGCTGGTGTGGTTCACAGTGTTGGCGTTGATGGGCCTGCGGGGCATCCTCATCGCGCCGCAGGTGCTCCAAGCGTTGGACCCGCGCTATGCGGTGCGCTTCTTCACTATCAACGGGGTAGAGGGGTATCTCGTGCTGTATGCCGTGTTTCTGGTGACCACTGGTGCGGAAGCGCTGTACGCCGATTTGGGGCACTTTGGCAAAAAGCCGATTCGCCAAGTGTGGTTCGTGTTGGTGTTGCCGGCCCTGTTGCTGAACTACTTCGGACAAGGCGCTATTTTGCTTGCGGAGCCGTCTGCTGTCGTCCAACCTTTCTTCCATCTTGCGCCGCAATGGGCGCTGCTTCCTCTGGTCGTGCTGGCTACGGCCGCTACCTGCATAGCGTCACAGGCCGTTATCACGGGTGCCTATTCGCTGACGCGACAGGCCATGCAACTCGGCCTCTTTCCCCCGCTTACGGTCGAACAGACCGCGGCTGAAGCCCATGGTCAGATCTATATGCCGGCCGTCAACTGGATACTGATGGCAGCGGCAATCGGCCTGGTGCTGGCGTTCCGATCGTCCGGCAATCTCGCAGCAGCCTACGGTGTGGCGGTGAACTCGACGATGGTCATCACCACCGTGCTCGCATTCAACGTGGCCCGGGAGCGCGGAGGCTGGAGTCTGAGCGCCGCGTTGACGTTTCTGGGCCTTTTCATGCTGATCGACCTGGGGTTCTTGGGCTCCAACCTTATGACGATTCCCGACGGCGGCTGGCTGCCCTTGGCGATAGGCGCGGCGCTGTTCACCGTCATGGTGACGTGGCGCCGCGGTACCGCGCTTGTACAAGACCAGATCGCGCGGATTACGCCGACCCTTGAGACGCTCATTGGCCGGGTCAAAGGTGAGCAGATTCCTCGGGCACCTGGAACGGCGGTGTTTCTCGCAGGCACTTTTGACCATGTCCCGCCATCTTTGCCCAAGCTGATCCGCCATAGCGGAATCGTCTTTGAACGCGTCATCGTCTTGCGCGTGGTTTTTGAGCCTGTACCTACAACGCACCGCAACGAACGTATCGAGTTGTCTGACGTGGGCGATGGTTTCTTTCGGATCGTGCTGCACTACGGGTTTATGCAGACGCCCAATATCCCCTCCGCGCTAGGGCAATGTGCCGAGCTAGGACTGGTGCTTGATCTGGATCAGATTCACTATGTAGATAGCAGCCTTGTCTTGTTGGCCGGCCGCAGGCGCGATGGCATGGTCATGTGGCGGGACATACTCTTTGCCTTTCTGACCCGCAACACCCAAGACGCTACGGCCGCGTACCACATACCGATCGACCGGCTGGTGACGGTGGGGCAGCGGGTGGGCATTTGAGGCTGCACTAAACTCTAGAATGAAATGTCAAACTCCACCCACTCTTACCAGCCCAAACTGGGTCACGGCTTGCCCCATGATCCTTTCAATGCCATTGTTGGGCCCAGACCGATAGGCTGGATTTCTACCCAGAGCGCGTCTGGCAACCTGAACCTTGCCCCCTATAGTTTCTTCAACGCGTTCAACTACACGCCACCCATCATTGGATTTGCGAGCATTGGCTATAAAGATACCCTTCGTAACATTGAAGAAACCGGGGAGTTCGTTTGGAACTTGGCCACCCGTCCTTTGGCCGAAAAGATGAACCAAACCTGCGCAGCGGTTGGTCCAGAAGTCAGTGAGTTTGAACTGGCTGGACTAACGCCTTTGCCCTCCCAGGTGGTCGCAGTGCCGCGCGTTTCCGAAAGCCCTGTTGCTTTTGAGTGCAGGCGCACGCAGGTTCTGCAGCTTCAGGGCGTAACCGGCGATGCGGTTCAGACCTGGCTGGTGTTGGGCGAGGTGGTTGCCGTTCATATTGCAAAGAGACTGCTAAAAGGTGGCGTCTTTGACACTGCGGGGGCCGAAATCATCTTGCGCGCTGGTGGCCCGGCTGACTATTTCACCATCGGACCCGAGCAACT
This sequence comes from Rhodoferax sp., assembly GCA_039924745.1. Classification (GTDB taxonomy): domain Bacteria; phylum Pseudomonadota; class Gammaproteobacteria; order Burkholderiales; family Burkholderiaceae_C; genus Allorhodoferax. The sequence continues at coordinate 5,298 of JBDTAG010000525.1, read as the reverse complement.
ATTTCAAATGCACCGTCCGTAAAAGAAACAAACGGACACTTTCAAAATCCTTGAGAACACTTGGTTTTCACTTATGAACCTATCAACAGATGCATCCGAGCGCTAGTTGAGATGGATTAATTCGTAATACATTGCACCTATGATTCGACTTAAATTTGTGGGTTTCTTTTTTGGTGCTTTGGTGGCCTGCTCTGCGCTGGCGCAAGCAAGTGAGCCAGTCTTCCACATTACAAGTAAGCAAGCACTTGCCGGCAATGTGCGTTGGGACTACTTGAGCTTTGACGCCGCAAGCAATCGACTGTTCATCACCAAAGGCGACCACGTAGACGTTTACGACACGCAGGTTGGCAAGGTCACCGGTACTATTTCCAATACCCCTGGAGTACATGGCGTCGCGTTCGCGCCTGACCTTGACCGAGGCTACACCAGCAATGGCGCCAGCAGCACCGTCACGGTGTTTGAGTTATCTACTTTGCGTGTATTGGGCACTCTGCCTGCCGAGAAAAAGCCCGATGCCATCACCTACGATCCGGCGTCTCAGCGTGTGTTTGTTGCGAATGGGGGGTCTGGATCGTTAACGGTCATCGATGCGAAGAGTGACAAGGTAGTCGAAACGATTGCAGTCGGCGGCAAACTGGAGTCTTCAGCGGTCGACGCAAAGGGGCTGTTTTATGTAAACATTGAAGACAAAAATGCTATTGCTGTAGTCGATACGCACAGTCTCAAAGTTGTCGCAACGCACGATATCTCTTCAGCCTGCGAAGAGCCTACTGGGTTGTCAATCGACCCCGCAACACAACGTTTGTTTGTGGGATGTGGCAACCAAAAAATGGCTATCCTTGATGCAAGGTCGGGGAAAATACTCGCATCCGTTCCAGTTGGAAAGGGATGCGATGCGACGTCTTTTGACCCTGAACTTAACCTCGCGTTTGCCTCGGCAGGTGATGGCACATTGACCATAGTTTCCGGTAAGTCCTACGCAGTGAGTCAGGTTGTTTTGACCCAAACCACTGCACGGACTATGGCTCTGGATGCGTTACACCATCGCGCTTACACCGTTGCAGCAGAAAGGGAGCCGCAACTGACAGCTGGTGGGCGACCAAAGCTCAAAGAGGGTACTTTTGCGTTGATTACCGTGGGTCTATAGGCCGCCTTGCGCAAAACGCACGCATGTTGCATCCCCGTTGGCCCACGACACCTATCTGAGATCAATACGGTAAGTTGAAACCCAGCTTTCCAGCGTTGACCCGCAGAGCAGTTGGCACGCCTTGGATGGATTTTGCCGACAACGAAACACTGGCACCTGCCACTAACAGGCTGCGGTCTGCAGGCTTGAACGTCACGATCGGCGTGCCGGGTGGAACGATAACGGTCTGTTCACCGTTTTTGTATTTCAACTGCAGCTTCTGTCCATCGGGCGCTGTTGCCAAATCTGCAACCGTGGCATTTGTCATCGTGCTTTGTGGTGCAAGATCGAATGGACGATGGCCTTCGCCGGTGCCGCGTGCGGATTCCGGGAATACCGTCACGGCAATGGCCCGTTGGGTACCGTCTGGCTGAGGCAGTGCGCCCACGCCTATGAAACTGCCAGCCTTCAGGTCAGTCAAACCAATGGGGTAAACCTCGTTCACTATAAGATTGGCCGGCAAAGCCAGCACGATCACCTCGCCGTCACGCGTTTTTAAGGTCGCACTGTCGGAAGTGACTGCCAACAATGTTCCACGCAAGCGCTGTGGCGCTGTACCAGGCACGGTGGCGGCAACCGGTGTTGGCAACAAGTGGGTTTTGAAGAAGCCAATGGTACAGTCCCATGCAAGCTTTGCTGATGCAGCGTCATACCGTGGGGTGGTGTCGTTATTGAAGCCGTGCTGCGTGCCTGCGTACTGGTACACGGTGTACCGAGTGCCAGCAGCCTTGAGTGCGGCTTCGTAGACCGGCCACGATGCGTTTACGCGTTCATCCATACCGGCTTGGTGCACGAGCAAAGCAGCCTTCACGTGCACGGCTTCTGTCGGCGCGGGTGTGGTTCCATAAAAAGCCACCGCGGCGTTCAGATCCGGCAATTGGGTGGCGAGAAAATGCACCATGCCACCCCCGTAGCAGAAACCCACTGCCCCGAGAGATCCGCTCGCGTCAGGGCGCGCTTTGAGCCAATGTGCCGCAGCAATAAAGTCTTGCCGTGTCTTGGTCTGGTCAAGGGTTGCAAAGGCTGCGACTGCCTTTTGCTCATCACCCGGATAGCCACCCAGTGGCGTGAGCGCATCGGGCGCGAAAGCCATGAAACCATCCAGTGCAAGGCGCCGCACAATGTCTTCAATATGCGGGTTAAGCCCCCGGTTTTCGTGAATGACCAGCACCGCCGGTAGCTTGTTCGATCCGGCATCTGCAGGACGGGCCAAGTAGCCATTTACAAACCCATTTCCGCTCGGTGTGGGGATGCGTATCCGCTCCGTCTTGATGCGGATGTCGTTCGCAGTCACTTGCTGGCCTGCGGCAAAGTCCGGGCTCAGCGCGGCCAGCAATCCAACCGCTGTCATGCCTGCCGTAGCGTATTTCTGTGCTTTGGCCAGAAAGCCACGTCGGTCCAAATTGCCGTGGACGTAAGCGTCAAAGAGGATCAGCAGATCTTGATCAAAGTCTTGGGCTGTCAAACGTGGGGGCATGCGGGGCTCCATGGAAAATGTGGAGCTTAGGCCGCTGCCTTGATCAAGTCTGCTGCTTTCTCACCAATCATGATGGTAGGTGCGTTGGTATTGCCCGTGGTGAGGTTGGGCATGATGGACGCATCCACCACGCGCAGGCTCTGCAGGCCATGCACGCGCAGTTCGGCATCCACCACGGCCATCGGGTCTGCTGCAGGGCCCATCTTGCACGTGCCAACCGGGTGGTATTCGGTGTCGGAGTTGTTGCGCAAGAACTGCTCAATCTGCGCCGGGTTGTTGCGCTCGATCGGGTACAGCATCTTGCCGCGGTAACCATTCAGGGCCGGCGCCTCCATGATGTCGTAACCCAACTGCGTGCCTTTGATCAGGCGAGCCAAATCGTCCGGGTCTTGCAAGAATGCTGGGTCGATGCGTGGTGCATCGGTGGGGTTGGCGCTGGCGAGGGTGACGGAGCCCCGGCTTTTAGGGCGCATCAAAGTGACGTGCAGCGTGTAGCCGTGGCCCAGGTGTTGCTTGCGGGTGTGGTCATCGATGATGCCCACGCACATGGCGAGCTGAATGTCGGGGTGCGCAGTGTTGCCTTCAGTGGATATGAAGCCTTGGGTCTCGGACACGCTGGACGTCAAAATACCGGTGCGTTTTTTGCGCCATTCAAAAACAGCCTTCAGGAGTGCCCAGCCGCCAGAAAGAGAAAGACCAAACGAGGCATCGCTGCGTGGCGTGCGGTAAATGAGGCAGGTGGTGATGTGGTCTTGCAGGTTCTGACCGACGCCTGGCAGCTCGTGTTGCACGGCAATGCCATGCTGCTTGAGGTGGGCTGCGGGGCCAATGCCCGAGAGCATCAGCAGCTGCGGCGACCCGAAGGAACCGCCGCAGAGGATGACCTCGCGGCGGGCACGCACTTCCAGGGTGCTTCCGCCTTGCAGATACTGCACGCCCACGGCGCGCTTGCCTTCCAGTAACACGCGGCTGGCGTGGGCGTCGGTGATAACGTTGAGGTTAGGTCGCTTCAGGTGGGGCGTGATGTAGGCCTTGGCCGCACTGCAACGCTCTCCATTGATTTGCGTGACTTGCCCCTTGGACACGCCGTACTGTTGAATACCGTTGTAGTCCGGGTTGGTCGGTATGCCCTTTTCATTGCAGGCTTGGATGAAGGCCCCATTGACCGGGCTGGGGCTACGCAGGTAGGCCACGTTGAGGGGGCCTCCGGTACCACGGATGTCGGTTGCGCCAAAGCATTCGTTGTTCTCTGCGCGTTTGAAGAGTGGAAGCACGTCGGCATAGCTCCAGCCGGGATTATTTTGCGCAGCCCAGCCATCGTAATCATTGCGGTTGCCGCGGGTGTAGACCATGGCGTTGATGGAGCTGCTGCCGCCCATTACTTTGCCGCGCGGCTGGTAACCCTTGCGCCCATTGAGGCCCGGCTGGGGCGTTGTCTCGTAACTCCAGTTGGCCTTGCCTATTTGCGCCATCAGGGCGATCCCTAGTGGGCAATGGATGAGCACCGAATTGTCGGTCGGACCCGCTTCCAGCAAGCAGACGGAGACCTTGGGGTCTTCGCTAAGGCGGCTGGCCACCACACATCCGGCAGAACCGCCGCCGACCACAACATAGTCAAATTCTTGGACAGACATAGAAGGCTTTCAAAGGGTGTGGAAACTACTGGACCGACCGCGATGGCTATTTAGCCACATTTGCCCCAACCTGCTGGTCCACTAGGGTACTCAAGTGCTCAGCTGTTCCGAGAAAATTAACACAATGTCAGTCTTTGTGATGTAGCCGAGAAGACATGCGGTGTCTCCTATCACGGGTAAGCGCTCGCCTGGATGGCTAGCAAAGGCTTCCATCATTTGCCAAATCGGCATGTATTGTTCGACGCGCGGGTAGTCATTCTTTAGCAGTGACTCTGGCCAGGGAACGCTTGCATCCGTCAGACTGCGCATCAGCGGAGAGAAATCGTGCAGTGAGATTGCGCCCAGGAACTGGTCCTTGTCATTGACCACATAGACATGTTGCCAGCGGAACTGCAGGAATACTTTTTCCAACTCAGCAACTGATTCGCCCATTCGAATCAACGGCGGGTTTAGCCGTAAAAAGTCACAAGCCATGGTGAGGGCCGGTGCGTGACGACTATTGCGCGCGTGGTCGTTATAAATGGAGGCGGGCCTTAACACCCTGGATACGAAATAGGCCAACACACATGACAGCATCAGCGGGACGATGAGGTTATAGCTTTCGGTCATTTCAAAAATCATCAACACCGACATCAGGGGTGCATGGGTGCAAGCAGCCAGAAATGCCCCCATACCCACGGCAACGCTGGCGGATTCAGGTAACAAAGCGGGCCAGAGCCACTGAACGGCTCCGCCAAACAGGGCGCCTGTGACGGCTCCTACAAACAGGATGGGTGTGAACACCCCGCCCACTGCGCCCGAGCCTACCGTCATGGAAACTGCCAGGACTTTGAAAATCAACACGGCCAACAATGCCTGCCAAACCCAGCCCCCCTGGAGGATGGAATTTACAACGCTATAGCCGTTGCCCCAAACGGCTGGGTTAACCAAAGAGATAGCGCCGACCCCCAATCCACCCACTGTCAACTTGAGCCAGACGGGGGCGTTCCAGTGCCTGAAGG
>JBDTAG010000524.1:0-5763 GCA_039924745.1 Rhodoferax sp. | reverse complement strand
TATCTTGCCGATGATGCCGCTCATAAAGGCCACCGGTATGAACACCGTGCAGATCGCCATCGTCGTAGCTAGCACGGCCAGGCCAATCTCCTGCGTGCCGTCGCGCGCAGCGGTGGTGTGGTCCTTGCCCATGCCGACATGGCGCACGATGTTCTCGCGCACCACAATCGCATCGTCGATCAGCAGCCCAATGCACAGCGACAGGGCCATCAGCGTGACCGAATTGATCGTGAAGCCAAAGGCATACATGGCAATGAAGGTAGACACCACCGAGATCGGCAGCGTCACACCGGTAATGATGGTGCTACGCCAGGAGTGCAGAAACAAAAACACGATCAAGATGGTCAACATGCCACCTTCCACGATGGTGCGCTTGACACTGCTCAGCGAATTTTTAACGAAGCTCGCGTTCTCAGAAATGGAGCGAATCTCTACGTCGGGCGGCAACTGCTTGCGCAGGCCTTCAACCGCTTTATCCACGTCATCGCCCACGGCCACCAGGTTGGCGTCTTGCGTCTTGAAAACGCTGACCGTCAGCGCTGGTTGACCGTTGATGCGGCCGATGGATTGCTCTTCGCGCTCACCATCGGTGATGGTGGCCAGTTGGTCCAGTGTGACGGCAGTGCCTGCGCGGCGCGCCACGATGATGTGCTTGAAGGCTTCGACGCTTTTGAGCTTGCCCTCTACCCGCACCAACTGCTCTTGCTCGGTTGCGCGCAACGAGCCGGCCGGCATATCCTGGTTGATTTCGCGAATGGCGTTGACCACCTCGTCCACACCAATCTGGTAGGCCAGCATCTGGTGCGGCTTCAGCGACACCGACACCTGGCGCTGCACGGCCCCCCCCAGCGTGACCTGGCCCACGCCCGAGACGCCTTGCAAGCGCTTGACGATCTGCTGGTCGGCAAAGGTCGACAACTCACGCAAGCTGCGCGTGCTCGACAGGATGCCGAACGTGGCGGTGGGCTGTGCATTGTCAAACTGACCGCGCACGATCAGCGGGTCTTTGGCATCGCGCGGGAACGCGGGGCGTATCTGCGCCACCTTGTCGCGCACATCTTGAATCGCCTTGGTCATGTCGGTGGACAGCGCGAACTCGGTCCAAATCTCGGCGCGCCCTTCCAGCGAATTGGTGAAAATGTTGCGCACGCCATTGACGGTGTTGACAGCTTCTTCCAGCGGCTTGGCCAGGTCGGCCTCGACCTGCTCGGGCGACGCGCCGGGGTAGCGCACCTGCATCCACACACCGGGCACCTGGATGTCGGGCATCTGCTCTACACCCAAGCGGTTGTACGAGATGACGCCCAGCACCATCAGGGCCAGCATGACCATGGTGGCGAAGACGGGCTGGTTGATACTGGTTTTGGTAATCCACATGGCGGTTGTTCCTGCGATTCGATATCAGAGTGGATCAGGAAGGCTTGGCCGCACTGGCCGCAGCGCTGGCGCGCACCACAATGGCCGGCGCACCCACCTTCAGGCTGCCCATGCGCACACGCACCACGTCCGCGCCCTGGGCCAATCCGCCACTGAGCTCGGTCAAGCCACTGGCCTCGTCACGCGCGCCCAACGTGACCGCATGTTTGGCCAGCTTGCCGTTTTCTACGGTAAAAACATACGACTGACCGGCCTCCTCAAACACCGCCGTGTTCGGCACCACCGGCACGGGTGCGGACTGCGACAGCGTGATCTGCCCCTGTGCAAACATACCGCCGCGCAGCAGGCCATTGGCATTGGGCACGGCCACAAACAGCTTGATGGCGCGTGAGCCGGCTTCGGCCATCGGGTTAATGCGTTCCACCTTGCCGTCAAACTGGCGCTCGCCAAAACCATCGACCTTGAAGCGCACCGTCTGCCCCAGCGCAACGCTGGCGATGTCAGATGCGGGCACCGTGGCCTCCAGCTCCAGGCGCGTCAGATCGACGACGGTGACCATAGGCGCGTCAGGCAACACGCGTTCGCCGCCATTGACCATGCGCTTGGCCACAATACCGTTGATAGGCGCCCGCACTACCGCATCGTCCAACGCCTTTTGGGCCAACTGCACCTGGGCATCAGACCAGCGCACAGCGGCTTCGCTGCCTTGGTAGGTGCTGTGCAACTGGTCGAACGCGTTTTGCGAAATAAAGCTTTGCTTGAGCAGGGCCTGGTTGGTGTCACGGTTGCGCTCTGCGATGGCCAGCTTGGAGCGCCGCTCGGCCTGATCGGCCTGGGCCGCATCGAGGCGGGTGCGCAGGTCGGTGGTGTCCAGCTCGGCCAGCACCTCACCTTGGCGCACGGACTGGCCTTCGCGCACCAGGACCTTGCGCACCTCGCCCGCCACCGTGGCTTTGACGATGGCCTGATTGAACGGCGTCAGCGATCCGGCGATAGCGCTGGTGCGCACCAAGGGCTGCAGCGTGATGGAGGCGATGTCGTTGGGTGTGAACTCCAGCGTGACAGCGGGCGCATTTTTCTTCGCGTCATCTGCCGCGCGCGCTGCGGAATTCTTGGACACAAAGAACGCTGCAGTACCACCCACCACGACCAAGGCAGCCAGCGCGATCCACAGGCGCTTGCGCCGTGCGGGGTTGCGGTCGGGGGAATAGGTCGCGGAGTTTTGCATGGTGCTTGTCGTGTTGCTGTGGGGCCAAAGCCCAATCGTCGGATGGGGGGGTGCAAAATTGTAGGCGGATGCCGACGCGTTTGCGCGTGACCATAACCGGTTGTACCTGTTTGATTTGGGCATTTCCGATGGACGCACACAATGGCAGGATGAACTGCTCCGGGTGCACCCTGAGCAGCGGCGCAAGACGGGCTTGGCAGCGCGACGGGCAATACGCGCTATTCTGTGGCCCTTACCATGGCCTATTCCACAACCCAAACCGCCTCTACCGTTCACCGTAATCGCGCAACTGCGCGTTGCATTGCACTGGCATTTGCTACATTTTTTATAGCTATTTACGCAGCGCCCACGAGGGCTAGTGCCACATTTAACCAAGTACGATCCGGCTACCAGTCGTCCGACACGCTGATCCTGGACCGCCACGGCGAGCTGCTGCACCGCCTGCGCACCGACGCCACCGTGCGGCGTGGCCAGTGGGTGGCGCTGGCCGACATATCCCCGGCACTGCGCACGGCGCTGGTTCTGTCCGAAGACAAGCGCTTTTACGAACACAGCGGGGTGGATTGGCAGGCCGTCACCAGCGCGGCATGGGCCAATCTGTGGAACAGCAAAACCCGCGGCGCCTCCACCATCACCATGCAGTTGACTGGCTTGCTGGACGACGACCTCAAACGCGGTTCGGGCGGGCGCAGCATCGTGCAGAAGTTTGAGCAGACGGTGTCGGCCGAATGGTTGGAGCGCAGTTGGCGCAAAGACCAGATCCTGGAAGCCTACCTGAACCTGGTGCCGTTTCGCGGCGAACTGGTGGGCATAGACGCCATGAGCCAGACGCTGTTTGGCAAAGCCCCGCACGGCCTTGACGCGCGCGAGGCCGCCGTGGCCGCCGCCCTGGTGCGCGCACCCAATGCGAAGCCCGCGCAAGTGACCAAACGCGCGTGCGAGGTACTGAAGAGCCTACAAAACGGCCACGCCGACTGCGACGCGCTGGACCTGTTCACCAGCGCCGCGCTGCAGCGGCGCGACTACACCGCCAGCGAAGGCATTGCGCCGCATGTGGCGCGGATGCTGGTGCGAACGGGGGGGCATCGAACGGTGATCCGAACCACCCTCAGCGCGCCCTTGCAGCGCTTCGCGGTACAAACCCTGCAACAACAATTGCGCGAGCTGGCAGGTCGTCACGTCGAAGACGGCGCGCTGGTGGTACTGGACAACGCCACCGGCCAGGTGCTGGCCTGGGTCGGCTCGTCGGGCGACCTCAGCAACGCGGCCGAGGTGGACGGCGTCACTGCGCTGCGCCAGCCAGGTTCCACACTCAAACCTTTTTTATATGGCCAGGCGATTGCCGAGCGGCGCATCACCGCTGCGTCACTACTAGACGACACCGGCACGCAAATACAGACCTCGGGCGGGCTCTACATTCCGCAAAACTACGACCACCAGTTCAAAGGCTGGGTATCCGCCCGCACCGCGCTGGCTGCGTCGCTCAATGTGCCGGCCGTGCGCACATTGGTGATGGTGTCGCCCGACGCGTTTCAAAAACAGCTGGTCAAACTCGGCATTCCGTTCAAGGAAGCTGGCGACTTTTATGGCTACAGCCTGGCGCTGGGGAGTGCCGAGGTCTCGTTGCTGAACCTCGCCAACGCCTACCGTGCGCTTGGCAACGGCGGGCGCGCCAGCCCCACGACCTTCACGCTGAACACCAAGCCGGTTTGGCGCGACGCGCTGGACCCGCGCGCTGCGTTCATCGTCGGCGACATCCTCAGTGACACCAATGCCCGCGCCCGCACCTTTGGTACCGATAGCATTCTGGGCACCCGCTTCTGGACCGCGGTGAAGACCGGCACCAGCAAAGACATGCGCGACAACTGGGCCATGGGCTACTCGCAACGCTACACCGTGGGCGTGTGGGTGGGCAACGCCAGCGGCGCCCCCATGTGGGATGTCAGCGGCACCAGCGGCGCAGCGCCCATCTGGACAGCGATGATGAATTACCTGCATAAGACGCGACCCAGTCATGCCCCCAAGCCCCCATCTGGCGTGGTGCACATGCAAGTGCAGTTTGCCGCGCCCGATGCCCCCAGCACCAAGCTGCCGCTGGAAGCCGCGCGCACCGAGTGGTTTGTGCAAGGCACACAACAGCCCACGTTTGCTATGAATACAGGAGCTAGCCGCGCAGGTTTCACGAGGGCTAGAGGCCAAAAAGGCTTACAAGATTCCAGCATACAGGCCGCCCGCATCACCGCCCCGACCACGGGTACCATCATCGCGCTGGACCCGGACATTCCACCCAACCGACAGCGCGTGAGCTTTGCGGCCGAAGGCACCAACTTGCGCTGGCTGATGGACGGCAAGCTTTTTGCCAAGGGCGGTTCTGCACAATGGTTGCCGTGGCCCGGTCGGCACGTGATTCAGATAACGGATGCCAAAGGCGCAGTGCTGGACGAGGTGCGACTGGAGGTACGCGGCGCAGGCGTCGTTGCCAAGCGCTGACCAGCACGGTCAAAGCCACCCACCATGCAAAACGGGAACCGAAGTTCCCGTTTTTTGTTTGGCCAAAAAAAACGTCTACAGAGCGGTTCAGGTCGCTTGCTTTTTAGCGCGGCGGCGTGCAATGCCACCCATCAAGCCCAAGCCCGCCAACATCAGGGCATAGGTCTCTGGCTCGGGAACGGCTGTGGTGATTTCGACGACACCATGCTTGGGGCCGCCGTAACTATCTACATTGGACAGGTCGTTCCATTGGCCACTGGCGTAGGTTTGTGTGTAGTCTTCACCTGAGCAACAGTTGTTGGGTTCACCACTGGCCCAATTGGTAAAGGTTACTGCTTGACCGCTGGTCCAAGCGAAGGTCGGCGCATTGGGGGAAGTGCGAAACAAACCGATCCACAGTGATTGATCTTGGCCCCAAGTGGTGGACAAAAAATTATTTTCAGTTGCATCGTTCACGGTGACCAGATGGCCCCCCAAAGCCACCGCATAGGCTTCGCTATCGGTCCAAGTGTCTGCAGACAATAGTTGGTAGGTGTGCCCGCCAAACGTGGCTGTATCGGTCACTGAAATGGCGTGCGCTGCACCACAGACCAAAACGCTTGCCGCGATGGCTGCTTTCATAAAATTCTTTTTCATTAGGTTCCCTATGTGTCGAAAGATGAAAGCAC
>JBDTAG010000523.1:0-4030 GCA_039924745.1 Rhodoferax sp. | reverse complement strand
CGCAGCGCGTCAAACAGCGGATGCGTGCGGCCGCAGTACAGCAACATCACTTCATCAAACAGCGGCATGTACTCCAGTGTGTCCGAGCTACGGTGCCCAGGGATGATGCCGATCTGGTATTGGCCATCGAGCACGCCCCGCTCAATCGCGGTCAACGTGGCGACGTGCAAGTTCAACGCCACGTCGGGCGCTTGCTCGGTAAACATTGCGATGGCCTGGGCTATGTGCGCCTGCGGGTTGCTGGCCGTCTTGTCAAACATGGCAACGTGCAATTGCCCACCCATGCGTTCATGGATCTCGTCCACACCGCTGCGAAAAGCATCGGTCGCGGCCAGTAGCGCGGTCGTTTGGGCATAAATCTTTTGCCCCTCGGGCGTCAGTGCAAACCCCGCGCGGCCTCGGCGGCAGAGGGTCAGGCCCAGACGGGTTTCCAGGTCTTTGATGTGGCGGCTAACGGTGGATGTGCCGATGTTCAGCTCCAACTCGGCCGCCGCCATGCCACCGCAATCCACGACCGCACGAAACACGCGCAGCAGACGCAAATCCATGTCGCTGATCTGGCCCAAAACCGCACGGCTCTTTGTTTGCATAAATTGGCAACTAAATAGTGATATGTGTTACTTTATAAGAGTAACAGAGCCCACCACAATGTGCCATCCCCATCGAAAGACCACCATGAAGCTCAACGACACTTCGCCGTCCACCGCCGTAACCAGCACCAGCACCTTTCCAGGTGATGCCGCCTGGATGGAAGCGCATTGGATGCCGTACACCGGTAACCGCGACTTCAAGGCCAATGCCGCCAAGGGCTCGCGGATGATGGTGAGCGCTCAGGGCGCCTACTACACCGACAGCAATGGCCGCAAGATTTTGGACGGCCTGTCGGGCCTGTGGTGCTGTGGCCTGGGCCATGGCCGCGCCGAGATCACCGAGGCGGTCAGCCGCCAGATTGGCACGCTGGACTATTCGCCCGCCTTCCAGTTCGGCCACCCGCTGTCATTCGAGCTGGCCAACAAGATTTGTGACCTCACCCCCGATGGATTGGACCATGTGTTCTTCACCGGTTCTGGTTCTGAATCGGCCGACACCTCGCTCAAGATGGCCCGGGCCTACTGGCGTGCGAAGGGCATGGGCACCAAGACGCGCCTGATCGGCCGCGAAAAGGGCTACCACGGCGTCAACTTTGGTGGCATTTCGGTGGGAGGCATTGTGGCCAACCGCAAGGCCTTTGGCCAAGGTATTGAAGCTGACCACCTGCCCCACACCCAACCCGCACCGGGCTCGTTTTACAAAGGCATGCCTCCTACGGGAGTGGAGTTGGCTGACGAACTGCTCAAGCTGATCGCGCTGCACGATGCGTCCAATATTGCAGCGGTCATTGTGGAACCCATGTCGGGTTCGGCCGGAGTTGTGATTCCGCCTGTGGGCTATTTGCAGCGCTTGCGCGAGATCTGCACCGCCAACAATATCTTGTTGATTTTTGACGAAGTCATTACCGGCTTTGGCCGCATGGGCGCCTACACCGGCGCGGCCGCGTTTGGCGTGACGCCCGACATCATGAACGTCGCCAAGCAGATCACCAACGGCTCGCAGCCGCTCGGTGCTGTGATTGCCAAAAAGGACATTTACGACACCTTCATGGCCCAGGGTGGCCCGGACTACATGTTGGAATTTCCCCACGGCTACACCTACTCGGCCCACCCTGTGGCCTGCGCTGCCGGCATTGCTGCATTGGATGTTTTGGTCAAAGAAAACATGGTGGAACGCGTGGCGTCACTGGCACCCTATTTCGAGCAGGCTGTGCATGGTTTGAAGGGTGCCAAGCACGTGGCCGACATCCGCAACTATGGCTTGGCCGCTGGCATCACCATCTCCGCGCTGCCCGGCGAACCGGCCAAGCGACCCTATGAAATTGCGATGCGCTGCCTGGAAAAAGGCTTCTATGTGCGTTACGGTGGCGACACCATTCAACTGGCTCCACCCTTCATCATTGAGAAGGGCGAGATCGACAGCTTGGTGAACGCACTGGGCGACGCCTTGAGCGCCACAGCGTAAATTTTCGATTGCTCTTGTATTGATAGCTGCATAGGTAGCATCTACGAGGGCTAGCGGCATTATTTGTATATAGAAACTCTGGAAACACATGTCTCAACTCCCCACCATAGGCCACCTGATCGACGGCAAGCTGACCCACGGCAATGCCAACGCCCGCTCGCAAAGCGTGTTCAACCCGGCGACCGGCAAGGCAGAAAAACGTTTGCTTTTGGCCGACAAGACCACCGTGGAGCAAGCCATCGCATCTGCGCAAGCGGCCTTCCCCGCCTGGCGCAACACGCCGCCGCTCAAACGCGCGCGCATCATGAGCAATCTCAAGGTGCTGTTGGAACAGCACGCGGATGAAATCTGCGCCATGATCACCGCCGAGCACGGCAAGGTGCTGAGCGATGTCGCTGGAGAGCTGCAGCGCGGCATTGAAAATATTGAATACGCCAGCTACGCGCCCGAGTTGCTCAAAGGCGAGCACAGCAAAAACGTGGGCCCCGCCATCGACAGCTGGAGTGAGTTCCAGCCGCTGGGCGTGGCAGCTGGTATCACCCCGTTCAACTTCCCCGCCATGGTGCCGCTGTGGATGTGGCCCATGGCCGTGGCCTGCGGCAACACCTTTGTGTTGAAGCCGTCTGAGCGCGACCCCAGCAGCACGCTGCGCATCGCCGAGTTGGCGTTGGAAGCGGGCCTGCCACCCGGCGTACTGAACGTGGTCAACGGCGACAAGGAAGCGGTGGACACGCTATTGACCGACCCGCGGGTCAAGGCCGTCAGCTTTGTCGGCTCCACGCCGATCGCCGAATACATCTACGCCGAAGGTTGCAAACACGGCAAGCGCGTGCAGGCCTTGGGCGGTGCCAAGAACCACGCCGTGGTGATGCCCGACGCGGATATTGCAAACGCGGTCAACGCGCTGATGGGCGCGGCCTATGGATCGTGCGGCGAGCGCTGCATGGCCATTCCGCTGGTGGTCGCCGTGGGGGATGAAACCGCCGACGCGGTGGTGGCATCTTTGAAAATTGCCATCTCAAAGATGAAGGTCGGTGCAGGCACCGACGCGTCCAGCGACATGGGCCCACTCGTCACCAAAGCACATTTCGAAAAGGTCAAAGGCTATGTAGACCAGGGCGTGAAAGAAGGCGCCGTTCTGGTCGTGGATGGCCGTGGTGTCAGCGTGGCGGGCCATGAAGAAGGCTACTTCCTCGGCCCTTGCCTGTTTGACCACGTCAAGCCCGGCATGGTGACCTACCAAGAAGAAATTTTCGGGCCTGTGCTCGGTGTGGTGCGCGTTAAAACGCTGCAAGAGGCGATGGACATGATCGACGCCCACGAATACGGCAATGGCACCTGCATCTTCACCCGCGATGGCGAAGCTGCGCGTTATTTCAGCGACCACATTCAGGTCGGCATGGTAGGTGTGAATGTGCCGCTACCGGTGCCTGTGGCCTACCACTCGTTTGGCGGCTGGAAGCGTTCGCTGTTTGGCGACCTGCATGCCTATGGCCCAGACGCCGTGCGCTTTTACACCAAGCGCAAGACCATCACGCAGCGCTGGCCCAGCGCCGGTGTGCGCGAGGGGACAGTGTTTGCGTTTCCTAGCAGCCGTTAACGGCTGCGACGCGCACCCAGGCAGGGTCTACGCCAGCTTGGTGTAGGCCAGAATTTCGGGTGCGCCCGCAAGTAAAGGGCCCGCCGCCGCAAAGGCCGCGCCGACATGGGGCGTTGTCATGTGGGCGTCGGCGTCCGCCTTGCTTTGCCAATGCTCCACTGTCTGAAAGATGTGTGGCGACTGCTCTTGGTGATAGACCGCATACTGCACACAGCCCGCCTCTTTGCGGGTCTGCGCGGCCAGCTCTGCAAGGATGGTGGCGGCCGCTGCAGCGGCTTCGGGTTTCACGGTGATGCGGGCCAAAATGTAATGCATACGATGCTCCGGTTGGTTAGCGTTGAAAATGAAATGCTGCAAATTCAATAGCGGGATATC
>JBDTAG010000522.1:0-2800 GCA_039924745.1 Rhodoferax sp. | reverse complement strand
CAGCCAGAAGAGGAATGGGATGGACCACTGGGCGTGTTGATCAACCGCAACTCGGCATCGGCTTCAGAGATCTTCGCCGCTGCCATCCAGGATTACGGTCGCGGCTTGATCTTGGGTGAACCCAGCTTTGGAAAGGGCACCGTGCAAACCATGATTGATTTGGACCGCCTTGCCAAGACAGATAAACCTCAATTGGGTGAGCTCAAGCTGACCATTGCGCAGTTTTTCCGAATCAACGGCGGCACTACGCAATTGCGTGGAGTCACGCCAGATGTGTCATTCCCCAGTGTGTTGGACACTGGTGAACACGGTGAATCGAGTTATGGAAACGCGCTGCCGTGGTCCCAGATTCCGGCCGCAAACTTTGTAGCCAAAGGGGCATTGCAAGACGAGCTGCCAATTTTGGTGGCGCAGCACAAGGCACGTGTCAAAGGCGAAAAGGATTTTCAATACCTGCAAGACGACATTGCCGAGTTCAACCTTAAGCGCAAGCAAAACGAATTGTCATTGAACGAAGCAGTGCGCCGTAAGGAAAAAGAAACCGAAGAAGCCAAATTGGCTGCTCGCAAACCCGCTAGCAAGGCCAGTGATGCGACCGCAGCCAAGAACAGCAGCGATGCCAATAAGGACGATGGCCTGCAAGCCGGTGAACGTGATTTACGGGTTGAACTGGCAGCAGAGAAAGCACATAAGAATGACAAGGATGTGTTGCTGATCGAAGCAGCCCACATACTGGGCGACGAAGTTGAGTTGCGCAAACCGGGCGTCAATTTGGCGGCCCGTGCAAAGCAAGTCAAGCTGAACGCGCAATAGCCGCTAACTAACCGCGGAGTACCGCAGGCTCAGCGTTTCTGGCCCAACTTGCGATACACCGTTGCGCGGCTGATGCCAAGGGTTTTTGCCGCAGCGGCCACGTTACCTCGCGCATGCTCAACCGCCTTGCGAATCAAGGCGGTTTCCATATCCTTCAATGGCAGGGCAGCCGAGGGCATAGACCGTCCAGCGGGCACCGCTAGTGCTTCACGTGCACTCAATATAGGTAGTACCTGCAGATGCAGACCGTTCCAGAGTGGCACATCCATCACACCACTATCCCGGTTGGCAGCGTCAAAGAAGGAGCTGTGAACTATGCCGAACACTTCGGTCGCGTGTACTGACGCAGACCCGTTGTACTGCAACAGCGACGCCATGGTACGGGCAGTGGCATTGGCACCCGTCACCCAACCCTCGCTGTCGAGGCAGATCATGCCGTCACCTTCACCACCCAACGCATAGCCAGGCCAATTGAGCCGCAACAGCAAGTGGTGCGGGCGCGCTAGCACCATGGCATTTTCAATCTTTCCGGCTGTCTGCGAAACCAGGTGTTTGAGTTCGGGGCGCTCCAACACATCCACCCCTGTCAGGTCCAACATGCCGACGCAATGACCGTCGGGTCCGAAGAGCGGCGCACCTGCACAGCTGTAGGCGGCGTTGTCTTCAAAGAAATGCTCTCCCCGGTGAAGCCAGACGGCTTGCCCCTCAAACAATGCCGCGCCGATTGTGGTGGTGCCAACTTGCGCTTCTGACAGGTTGACGCCAATTCGGGCAATCACATCAGCCCGTCGGTCACTGCGGTCAATTGGCCCATTGACATCCACCACGATGCCTTGTGCATTGGTCAGGATGGCAAAGTAACGCGTGTCGGCGATGGCTTGTCCCAAACGTTCCATGACGGGGCGGGCCGCATCAACCAAACTTCGGTTGGAATCTTGCACCTGGCGCAGCGCTTGTTGGGGCAATCCGTCAAAGGCGAGTCGTTCATTGGGGTGATGGCCGCTGTCGAGACAGCGTTGCCAACTGCGTTCGATCCATGACGAAGACAGTGGTGCCGCCAGTGCGTCACCTTCCATCAGCATCGTACGGCGCGCCGCGCTGATGTGCAAAAGGCGTTGCTCAACAGTGTGGATCAGGGTCTGCAGCATGCGTGTTTACTGGCCAAAGCCTAGTGAGGTTTGCTGAGTGCCGCAGCGTAAGCGTCAAAGTGTTTCATTTTGAGAATTTTGGGCCTGATGCGCAAAAGACCAAGGGTTTTGCCTAGGGCGAATGCTAACCGAGACTCCAATAATTTGCATTGGTTGCCCGCTATCCGAAAACACATGGAGACACGTTTTATGCAGATACAGCTCAAGATCAATGGAAAACCCACTACGGTGGATGTTCCTCCCCACACGTTATTGGTGCAGGTGCTGCGAGAGCACCTTCACCTGACCGGTACCCATGTGGGTTGCGACACCGCCCAATGCGGGGCATGTACAGTGATCAAGGACGGGCGCAGCATCAAGTCGTGCAATGTATTGGCAGCGCAGGTCAATGGCGCGGACATCACCACCATTGAAGGCCTTGCCCAGCCAGACGGCACCATGCACCCCATGCAGGCCGCCTTCAAAGAATGCCACGGCTTGCAGTGCGGCTATTGCACCACCGGCATGGTGATGAGCGCAGTCGACCTGTGCAACCACCACCCCAAGGCCGATGCAGGCCAGATTCGCGAGCTGCTGGAGGGCAACATTTGCCGCTGCACGGGCTACCAAAACATCGTCAAAGCTGTGCAGCAGGGTCAAGCTGCCATGGCCAATTCTTAAGGAGCTGCCGCTATGGGTGCATCAGATTTTTCCAAGCTTCCGCACATCGGCGAGTCCGTTCGCCGCAAAGAGGATTACCGCTTCCTCACCGGCGCCGGCCAGTACACCGACGACATCACGATGGAACGCCAGACCTATGCCGTCTTTGTGCGCAGTCCGCATGCCCACGCGACAATCAA
>JBDTAG010000521.1:0-7941 GCA_039924745.1 Rhodoferax sp. | reverse complement strand
TATGAACCGCAATCCTGGGGTGGAAATGCATCCAGCCACTATCACCAATGACCCCTATCTGGCGGGTAAAAATGACAATCTCCATGCCATCAATGCAACCATGCAGATTGACTTCATGGGGCAATGTGGGTCTGAAAGTCTGGGTTTTTCTCCGTATTCCGGTACAGGCGGGCAGACTGATTTTGTGCGTGCTGCCAATCGGTCCAAGGGTGGCAAGGCGTTTATTGTGTTGCCGTCCACCGCCAAGAACGACACCATTTCTCGCATAGTGCCAACGCTATCCCCCGGTACGCATGTCAGCACCAGCAAAAACGATATCAATTACGTTGTCACCGAGTTTGGCGTGGCGCAGTTGCGTGGCAAGTCTGCCCGCCAACGGTGTGAGGCGCTGATCAGCATTGCGCATCCAAATTTCAAGTCCGAATTGCGTGACGCCGCCAGAAAGATGAAACTGCTGTAACTGCATCCGGGGGTGCGCCTGGCGATCCACATCGGATTGGCTTACGACGCCTTTGCAACGCCATTTTTGCCGCTGGTTTTTACCCAATACATGGCGCGATCAGCATCTTCGACTGCCATGGATGTTGACTCCGGTGCTTCGTCGAACGTTGTGAAGCCAATGCTCGCAGTGACCGAAAACCCCGCGCTTCTCATCTGCTTAGCGATACCCTCGCATAGCTGTTTACACAAGCTATCGCACTCCACATCCTGTGTGTTGGGCATGAGGATAGCGAATTCGTCGCCGCCAATGCGTGCGACCGAATCGGATTTTCGGGTCGACTCTCGAAAAACTTTGGCCGCCAGTTTGAGTGCGGCATCGCCAGCACCATGGCCTTTTGAGTCATTGAGTTTTTTAAACCCGTCCAGATCCACTACCACCAGCGACATCGTGCCACCGTAGCGCCGTTGTCTTGCAATTTCAGCGTCCACAATGGCAACGAAAGATCGGCGGTTTGCAAGCTGGGTTAGTTCGTCCACGGTTGCCAGTTGTATGGCTTTCAAATGATTTTTTCTGGCGTTCTGCGCCAACGTAACCGTCAAGAGAGAAGTGGTTACTGCAACGACGAAGTCCGTGATGTACGACGCAACGGATATGTTTTGTAAGGAAAACGTGATGATCTGGGCCGAAATGGACGACAACAAAGCCATGAGCGTTAACCATCGACGGTCACACTGCAGCGCAATCAGAGCGAGCGGGAAGATGTACAGCGTGTGCAGCCGGATCTCGTCCCCGGTATAGACATCGAGCACAAAAATTGTAGCCATGCCAACCATGCCTGCAACGAATACGAGCCAGTCTTTGGGCAAAGCTGATGGCGCTCCAACTTGGAAGCCCAACGTATTGAGCCAATTTGAATGGGGCATCGTTCGCGGATGTTCACCTTTGTGCGCCTTGTCATATCGCTTTTCCGCTTCAGTCAGGTGGCTGATTAAGACATGCGAGCCCATATTGACGCCAAGTCCAGCAAAGACTACGGGCAGCAGATAGAGCGCTAACGATAGTTCGCCAGAAAATATTTTTTCATCCAGAATCGAAGAGTTTGTTTTTGCAATGCCGGCGAGGTGCCTCAGCAAAATGACATCAACACCAGATACAACGACAAGCAAAAGGGCAAAAACCAAAACGGCGAAGCGCGAAATGGAAGCGCGTCTGAACAAGAAAATGTAAATCCCAACCGGAACAATGAACGAAAAAATGATGAGAAGGAAAAATTCCATTTCCAGGAAAACACTCTTGTTCATTCGCGTTTTCCTGCCATTGCCGTCAAGGGGTTGAAGATGGGGGTGGCATCAACATGGCTATCAGCATCGCTGCCGCTGCAGATCCAGTTGCAATGGAATAGCAGACCAGTCGTTGCGCAAACGTAGTTTTGCGAAAACACCGTTGGCAACCGTCAAAAGGGCAAGCACACCAATAGGCTGCAGCAGGTGCTTGAGAATCTGCCCCCGGCCCTCGGGTTGCGAGTCTTTGTAGACTTTGCCGACCAGCATGGCAACGATTTTTTGCTGCTCGTCGGACGCTGCGGTTTCGTAGAGCCCGGACACCAACTGATTGACACTGACAAATTCCTGGGTGGCTACACCGTTGTTGATGGGCCTGGCTTTAAGGGTCACGGTGGTCATTTGGCTTGGCTTCGATGGAAGTTGCGAGCATCGGTGTCATCACAAAGGTGATGCACACCATCGCCATTCTGGCTTTACCGTGTTTCGTTTGTGTGCGCTACTACAAAGCGCGGGTAAAGCTGCGCGTGGCCGATTGTCTGCATTACAAATAAGGGCCTTGGGATTGATGCTTTGTAAACATTCCATCCGTCGTCAGGACAATCGTTTTCACCAGTGCATCCCGCAACGGATTCGGCGTTGCCATTTGCGGCAGCAGCAGGGTCACGCTGAAGGGAATAGCCATGGCGAGGGGACGTACCACCAACTGCGGCCCCGCCATCGCGGCTGCCGTCAGGGGATTGACGATCGCGACCCCAAGACCCTGTTGCACCATGGCGCAAACCGCCACTGCGCTGGTGGTTTCCAGCAGCGTGGCGCGCTGCACGCCCGCTTTCACAAACACCGCGTCGATCGCTTGGCGGTAGGGGTCACCTTCGGCCAGGCTGATAAAGCGTTCATTTGCAAAGTCTTGGGGCTGGAGTACGGTGCGGTTGCAGAGGGGGTGACGGGCTGGCAGCACAGCTACTTCGTTCGCCGTTACCAGTGCGCGCAGCTCTACGCCGGTGGGCGCTTCTGTGGTTTCGCCCAGCCCAAGATCAAAGCGTTGCTCGCTCAGCGCTTGCTCCAGCCAGGGTGACTCTAAAGGTACGACGCTGACGCTGGCCTTTGGCAGAACGTTACTGAAGTGCAGCAGTGCTTGGGGCACCAGCGCATGGGCCAGTGCAGGCAAGCAGGCCAAGCGCAGGCGACCGGTGGTGAGGGTGCGCAGCTCTTGGGCGCGGGCGGCGATCTGTTCTAACCCTATGAAGGAGCGCTCGACCTCTTGCATGAGTGCCAGGGCGCGGGATGTGGGGCGCAGGCGGCCGCGCACGCGGTCGAACAGGGCGAAGCCCAGTACGTATTCGAGGCGTGCCAGTTCGCGGCTCAGGGTGGGTTGGCTGGAGCCGGTAACGTCGGCAGCGCGGCTCAGGTTGCCGTGCAGCATGATGGCGCGGAATAGGCTTAGCTGGCGGTGGGTCAGTACAGGTATGGACTCGGCGCGCGCTAGGAGCCTGGGCGACCGAGCTCCTTGGGGCGTTGCGGGCGGTTTTGATGGGCGAGGCATCCGTTAACTATATCCAGATTGAATGCTTACTAAACAAAAATGGCATTGCTTGAATGGACTGCGGCTGAGATCATGCTGTCCATGAACCCCTTCACACCTTCCACCCTTGCATCCTTGGCTCAACAACACGGCACGCCGCTGTGGGTGTATGACGCTGCCACCATCGTGCGGCAAGTCGACGCTCTGCGTCAGTTTGATGTGGTGCGTTTTGCGCAAAAGGCCAATTCCAACACCCACATCCTGCGCCTGCTCAAGAGCCAAGGCGTGATGGTGGACGCGGTGTCGCTGGGCGAGGTGGAGCGTGCGCTGGCCGCAGGTTACGCGCCCGGTTTGCACAACGGCCACGCCGAGATCGTGTTCACCGCCGACCTGTTGGACCGCACCACGCTGCCGCGTCTGGTGGCGTTGGGTATTCCGGTCAATTGCGGTTCCATCGATATGTTGGACCAATTGGGCGAAGTTAGCCCTGGCCACCCTGTGTGGCTGCGCATCAACCCCGGCTTTGGCCATGGCCACAGCAACAAGACCAACACCGGTGGTGAGCACAGCAAGCACGGTATTTGGCATGGCGACCTGGTCGCCGCGTTGGCCAAGGTGCGCAGCAATGGCCTGGTGCTACAAGGCTTGCACATGCACATCGGTTCGGGGGTGGACTACGCGCACCTGCAAGCGGTGTGCGGTGCCATGATTGACCTGGTGCGCACGGTCAAGGCACAGGGCATGGACCTGCAGGCTGTGTCGGCTGGCGGTGGATTGTCCATCCCGTATGGCAAGGATGAGGCACCCATTGACACGGCGCATTACTTCTCGCTGTGGGACGCCGCTCGCAAGCAAATCGCACAAGACTTGGGCCATGCTGTAGCGCTGGAGCTGGAGCCGGGCCGCTATTTGGTGGCCGAGTCGGGCGTTCTGGTGAGTGAGGTGCGCGCTACCAAGGCCCAAGGCAGCCAACACTTTGTAATGGTGGACGCCGGGTTTAGCGACCTGATGCGCCCGTCGATGTATGGCAGCTACCACGGCATGGAAATCATCCACGCCGACGGCAAGCCCGCAACGGGTGCCGTTCAGTCCAGTGTGGTGGCGGGGCCGCTGTGTGAGTCGGGCGATGTGTTCACGCAGGGCGAAGGCGGTGTCGTGCTGCAGCGCGAACTACCCGCCGCGCGCGTGGGCGACTTGCTGGTGATACATGACACCGGTGCTTATGGCGCATCCATGTCCTCCAACTACAACACGCGTCCACTGATTCCGGAGGTGCTGATTGAGAACGATGGGCAGGCGCGGGTGATACGGCGCAAACAGACTGTGGCGGAGTTGATTGCGCTGGAGATCGTGTAATAGATTGCTATCGTAGTGATAGCGGTATACGCATATCCTACGAGGGCTAGCGGCTGATTTTTCTTAAACTTGCAGCCGCCGCATACGCTGACTGTTGAATAGCCCCTCCAGGCTGTAGACCACCAGCGCGCTCCAGATCAGCGCAAAGCCGATCAGGCGCGGCAGCTCCATCGGCTCCTTGAATACCAGCACGCTCAGCACAAATAAAATACTGGGCGACACAAACTGCAAGATACCCAGCGTCGTCATGGGGATGCGGCGTGCGCCCGCCGCAAACAGCAACAGCGGAACAGCGGTCAGCGGGCCGCCAAACGCCAACCATGCCACCGTTGACGTCGGGCCGTGCAGCAGCACGCTGTCGCCATGCCACACACCGTAGGCCATGTAGGCCACGGCTATGGGCGTTAAGACGATGGTCTCCAACGTCAGGCCCTCCAGCGCGCCCAGCACAGCCACCTTGCGCAGCAGGCCGTAGAAGCCGAAGGTCAGCGCCAGCACAATGGCGACCCAGGGCAAGTGCCCGGCTTGGTAGGTGAGCCAGAGTACGCCCAGCGCGGCCATACCCACCGCCATCCACTGCCCACGCCGCAGCCGCTCGCCCAAGAAGACGTACGCAAATGTCACATTGACCAGCGGCAAGATGAAGTAGCCCAAGCTGGCGTCCAGCACATGCTGGTTTTGCACTGCCCATACGTACAACAGCCAATTGCTCGACAGCAGCAGTGCCGACAGCGCAAACGCACCCAGCACCTTGGGCTGCCGCACAACTTTGCCTAACCAAGCCCAACGTTTGAGATACAGCAACACCAGCATCACAAACAACAGCGACCAGACGGTGCGGTGCATCACCACTTCGAGTGCGGGCACATCGGCCAACTGCCGGAAGTACAGCGGGAACAGCCCCCAGATCAAGTAGGCAGACAGGGCGTAGGCTATTCCAGGATTCATACGCACCATTGTCGTGCAGCGGGCTGACGGATGGCTGTCAACCCCACCCATGGCCCTGCGTGATGCGGCACAATTCGGTCAGTTCCCGCAAACCTACCGAGTGACGGTTCGCACTTCTCTCGCATACCACGCACACCAAACATGTCCGACACCACCCATATTGACCCCCGCGACAAAGCCGAAATCCTGGCCCAGGCTTTGCCTTACATCCGCAAGTACCACGGCAAGACCATGGTCATCAAATATGGTGGCAACGCCATGACCGACCCCGCGTTGCAGGCTGCCTTTGCCGAAGACGTGGTGCTGCTCAAGCTGGTCGGCATCAACCCCGTGGTGGTTCACGGCGGCGGCCCGCAGATTGAGAACGCGCTCAAGCGCTTGGGCAAAAAGGGCGAGTTCATCCAAGGGATGCGCGTGACCGACGCCGAAACCATGGAAGTGGTCGAGTGGGTGCTCGGCGGCGAGGTGCAGCAAGACATCGTGGGCCTGATCAACCAGGCCGGTGGCAAAGCCGTGGGCCTGACCGGGCGCGATGGCGGCATGATCCGCGCGCAAAAACTCAAGATGCTGGACAACGCCGACCCCACCAAGGAACACGATGTGGGCCAGGTGGGCGACATCGTCAGCGTGGACCCCAGCGTGGTAAAGGCGCTGCAAGACGACGCCTTCATCCCCGTCATCAGCCCGATCGGTTTTGGCGAGAACAACGAGAGCTACAACATCAACGCCGATGTGGTGGCCGCCAAGCTGGCCACTGTACTCAAGGCCGAAAAGTTGATGATGCTGACCAATATCAGTGGCGTACTCAACAAGGAAGGCGAATTGCTGACCGACCTGACGTCGCGGCGCATCGACGAGCTGTTTGCCGACGGCACCATCTCCGGCGGTATGCTGCCCAAGATTGCGGGCGCGCTGGACGCGGCCAAGAGTGGCGTCAATGCCGTGCACATCATCGACGGGCGCGTGCCCCATGTGTTGCTACTGGAAATTTTGACGGATCAGGCGTTTGGCACCATGATTCGTTCACACTAGGTTTGCTACTCCTTTAATAGCTACTTACGCCCATTCCACGAGGGCTGGAGGCCAATTTCTCATGCGACTCTTATTAGTGGAAGACGATGTCATGGTGGCCAGCGGCATCAAGCTCGGGCTCGCCGGAGCGGGCTATGCGGTCGATTGGGTGGGCAGCGCCGAGCGCGCGCTGGAGGTCACCCGCGCCGAGACCTTTGATCTGGCGGTCATCGACATCGGCTTGCCCGGAATGGACGGCCTGCTGCTGACCCAAGCCCTGCGCAAGGCCGGGCACGCCATGCCGGTGCTGATACTGACGGCGCGCGACGCGCTGCAAGACCGCGTACAGGGGCTGGATATGGGGGGCGACGACTACATGGTCAAACCCTTCGAGTTGCCCGAGCTGCTGGCCCGTTTGCGCGCGCTGTTGCGCCGCTCACAGGCCGCGACATCTGCCACGTTAAGCTTTGGTCCGCTGGAACTGGACACCGCACTGCGGCAGGCCTGCATCCGCACCGGGGACGGTCCGTGCCAGCCCATCGAGCTGGGCCCGCGCGAATGGACGGTGATGGAATACCTGATGCTCCAAGCCCCCAAGCCCGCCAACAAAGACAAGCTCTTGCAAGCGTTGACCGGCTGGGACAAGGAGATCACGCCCAACGCGGTCGAGGTGTATATCTCGCGCTTGCGGGGCAAGTTGGAGCCGCATGGCCTGGCCTTGCGCTCCATCCGCGGGTTTGGCTACCGGCTTGAGTTGTCAACAGGCTCGGCACCGGCAGACCCGACGGCCTGACCCCGCCGTGGTCCCGTCGTCCGCACCCGCAGGCATGGCATCGGGCCTTCAGCGACGTTTGCTGTTGCTGTTGCTGTTGCCGCTGTTCTTGTTGTCGGCACTCAACACGTGGTTTGACTTTCGTTCGGCAGACGGCGCGGCCCTGCAGCAGGACCGTCAATTGTTGAGCCTGGTGCCTATGTTGGCAGCGTCTGTGGTGGCACGCGGAACCACTGATGTGGACCCACCGGTAATGCTCACCGCGCCCCGGCTGGAAGATTTTTTGATCGAACGCCGCGGGGTGTCGGCCTTTGCGCTGGTTCGTCGCGATGGCAGCGTAGTCGCAGGAGCATCGTGGTTGAGCGGCATGCCGCCAGCCACCCTGGATGCCGAGTTTTCAAGCCAGGAGTTTGACGGCGTGACCTATCGCATCGTTAGCCAGCGCATGAACACGGTGGCGGGTGAGTTGGTGTTGCGTTTGGCTGATGGCTCCGATCCGCGCCAACAGTGGTTGCGCCGCTTGTGGTTGAAGGTGGCGTTACCCAACCTGGTGTTGACAATCGCTGCTTTTTTCGCGGTGAACTGGGCCGTGCGCCGAGCGCTGCGC
>JBDTAG010000520.1:0-3626 GCA_039924745.1 Rhodoferax sp. | reverse complement strand
TCAAACTGCTTGCGGGTGATGTTGGTAAACACCACGCCATAGCTCCAGGGGAAGGCCAGCTTGCCAGCATGCGGGCCGTCAGGCTGCACCAGTTGCCGGTCGCGCTCCAATGCGTTGACGACCAGGTGCGCGTATTGGCGGGCTTGCTCCAGAGGGTTGATGACGCTCTTGGGAATGCCATCGGGGATGATTTCCCAGGTTTGCTTGTCGGCTTGCTGGATGGTGGAGAGCTTCCAGTCTTTCACCTCCAACACCAAGATGCCCCGGCGCGGATGCATCACGCAAAAATCGGGGTGGGCGTTCTTCGGGCCCATGGGCACGTCGTACCAAAGCAGGTAGTCGTCGTCGAGCTTGTCTTCCAGCCGCTGGGCCACGCGGCGCTCGCCGCTGGTCATGCGTGAGACGCACGTGCCTATTGATGGAATGAGTGTTGCCAAACCGGTGTCGCTCCCTGCGCAATTTGTATCGTTATGTAAGCATCATGCCATTCAACCAGAGGGCGGCTGGCGTTTTCTTGCTATTTACGGAATGACTATATGGAAAACTAGCCTCTAGCCCTCGTCGGACATGGCTATATAGCTACTAAATATATAGCAATACGCTTTGACAGCAACTCCGCAAGATATGTCAGATGGCCCTTTCTAAACTACAGCCTCTGTTCAACCCCCAAGGATCTCGCAGCATGTCTACCCCACAAACCTCTGCCCAATACCCCCACCACCTGGCCCAGCAAGACGAGGCCATCACCGTCATCGGCATAGAGCTGCGCACCACCAATGCCGACGCCATGCAGACCATTCCGCCGCTGTGGCAGCGCTTTGGCCAAGAGGGGGTGCAGGCCAGCATTCCTGGCAAGCTGGATGGCGATGTGATGGCGGTGTACACCCATTTTGAGCATGCGGGTCTCAACAACACGGGCCTGTATTCGCTGGTCATCGGCGCGCAGGTTGCGCCCGCCACGCCGGTGCCGGCGGGCATGGTGCGGGTGGTGGTGCCCGCGTCGCGCCGTGCGGTGTTTGCCGTGCCCGCCACCCGCTTCGACCTGGTGGGTGCGGCCTGGCATGCGGTGTGGGCCAACACGGCTCTGCCCAAGACCTTTGTGGCCGAATACGAGCGCTACCACGCCAATGGCGACATCAGTATCTCGATAGGTTTGGCGGCAAACTAGTGGCATGAACAAAAGCCACAGCTGGACCGACTACCAAGAGCGCCTGAGCCGGGTGGTGGCCTATATCCACGACCACTTGGATGAGCCGCTAGACCTGAATCGCCTGGCCGAGGTGGCGCACCTCTCGGCCTTTCACTGGCACCGCGTGTACCAGGCGCTGTATGGCGAGACGATTGCCGCCACGGTGCGCAGGCTGCGTTTGCACCGCGCCACGGGCTACTTGGCTAATACGGCGCTGCCGATTGAGCAGATAGCGCGCAAGTGCGGTTACCCCAATGTGCAGTCGTTCACGCGGGCGTTTGGCGGGTTGTTTGGCACCAGTCCGTCGCGCTACCGGGCAGAGGGTAGCCACATGGTTTTTCGCCAGGGCGCGGCGCAGTTGGCGGCGGCGGGCTACACGGTAGACGTGCGCCAAGTGCCTGCTGTTCACTTGGCGGGTATCGCGCACCGTGGCCCCTACATGCGCGTGGGCAAGGCGTTTGAAGTGGCCTACACCCGCATGGCCGCGCAAGGCCTGATGCGTCCCGATGCCCGCTGGATAGCCGTGTACTACGACGACCCGTTTGCCGTGCCAGAGTCCCAATTGCAATGCCGCGCGGGCCTTAGCCTGCCGCCGGGCCACACCGACGCGGTGCAACTACCGCTAGAGCCCTTCACCCTGGGCGGTGGCCTGTGCGCCGTGCTGCGCCACCAAGGGCCATACGCCACCATGCGCGCGGCTTACCAATGGCTGTTTGGCCAATGGCTGGTGCAGTCTGGCTACGCGGCGGCTGACTTGCCCGTGTTTGAAGACTACCTGAACAACCCGCGCGACACGGCACCGGCAGATTTGTTGACGGATATCTATTTGCCGTTGGCGGAGTGAGTATCTCGCCTGAGTTCTCGTAGATACTGTGCATAATCACAGTATCCAACTCAAGCCCCTGCAGAACGGTAAATCTAGAGTCTCCTTATGAAAATCCTTCCCGCTGATTTCGACGGTCAAACAATCCGCCGCGTATTTGACGAGGACACGGAGACTTGGTGGTTTTCGGTGGTGGACGTGGTGCAAGTGCTGACCGAGAGCAAAAGTGCCAAGCGCTATTGGTCGGATTTGAAGCGCAAGCTAGCGCAAGAAGCCGGGTCGGAGCAACCGTACGAGGAAATCGTACCGTTGAAATTGACGGCAACGGATGGTAAGCAGCGGGAAACGGACTGTGCGAGGGCTGCAACGCTCCTTCGCATCGTTCAGTCTATTCCCAGCCCCAAAGCCGAACCCATCAAGCTGTGGCTGGCCAAGGTGGGCTACGAGCGCATGCAAGAAATGGCCGACCCCGCCCTGTCGCTCAACCGTGCCCGCGATACCTGGCAGCAGCACGGTCGCAGCGACAAGTGGATTCAGCAGCGCATGACCGGGCAAGAGACCCGCAACAAGCTCACCGACTTACCGCGCTGGCCGAGTTGTCGACCCGCCAGATTGCCGAAACATCGGATGCCACCGGCTTGGGCGAGAACAAGAAAGCTGCCAAAGCGGGTGGCGGTATTGCCAAGCAAGCGCGTAATGCCCTGGAAAGCCAAACCGGTAAGTCGGTGGTGACAGGCGACAACTACCTGGCGCCCGTAGCGACCCAAAAGGCTCTGCGCGGCTCACGGAACAAGTAAGGGCAGGGTGCCGCGCAGTTGGCAATAAACTTGGCAATTTGTTATAAATACCGTTGTATATCAACTATTTACAAACAATGGTAAGTTGGCAAAAATAGCGGCATGTACACCCAAGTCCACCAGTTCGAACCTCTTCTGCCTGCAGATGCCCGCATGGAGCCGCTATTGGCCAAGGCGCATGACTTGTCGCGCGCTGCATCCACATTGGCAGGCACCAGCGTGCCGCCCGAGTTGCGCAGCCTGCTACGCAGCATGAATTCGTACTACACCAACCGTATAGAGGGCCAGCACACCCGCCCGCACGAGATCGACCAGGCGCTGTGCCAAGACTTTTCTAAAGACGCCGTGTTAGCCGCCAAACAGCGCCTGGCCATAGCCCATATAGATGCAGAGCTGGCACTAGAGGAGCGTTACCGCGGGGTCGATGGCGCGCGGGCGCTCTACTCTGCGGACGCGGTGCAAGACATTCACCGCGAGCTGTTCGGCAACTTGCCTGCTGCCGACCTGCTAACCCCAGAGAACGAACCTATCGCCCCTGGCGCACTGCGCCAGCGCGATGTGCAGGTGGGCCAGCACGTGGCCCCGGCGCATGCCAGCGTCCCTGCGTTTTTGGCGCGTTGGTCTGCCTTTTATGGCGGTGTGCGCCGTGGCGAGGCTGCCTTGGTGGCGCTGGCCTGCGCGCACCAGCGCCTAGGCTGGGTCCACCCGTTTGTGGATGGCAACGGGCGTGTCATACGGCTGCACACGCACACCTGGCTCACGGCGCAGGGCTACACGGGCGGGCTGTGGTCGCCACTGCGCGGCTTTGCCCGTAGCA
>JBDTAG010000519.1:0-3360 GCA_039924745.1 Rhodoferax sp. | reverse complement strand
CAGAGTGCGCACGTTGTTGAGCTTGGCCTGCGTAGGTTTTTGGATCAAAAACAGGCGGTATCCGGTCAGACCCTTGTCCAGCGGAATACGAACGGGCCGCAGAATGGTTTCGCGCTCCTGGCTGGTGGTGCGCGCCAGCAGGGATATGGCTTTAGATTCTGCCAGCAGGATTTGCGAGCGGTCGGCGTTCATGACCACAGGGCTGGGCGCCAACACATAGGCGCCCCACTTGGGCGTGGTTACATCCAGCGCTGATTTGAGCAGACTCCAGTAATAGTTGAAGCGCTGGTCTTCGCCGCTCTCAGGTGGCGGATAGGTGTAAGCCATCGGCTCCACCGTCACTATCGGCTGCGTTTGCAGCCTCTGCGCTGTGGCGTGGGTGAATGCGGTCAGCAAGACTGCGCCCAGGCTGATCCATGCCAGACGAATCCTGGTGTGGCGGGTGTAGGTCGCTTGTGTTCGCATGTCCAGCTGACATTACTACACTTTTATACGTAAAAACAGCCTGCATTGGGCAGGCTGTTTTTACCGGGCTGAGTTTGCCGCGGGGTGGCTTAAGACTTGAAGCTACCGTCACCTCTCGCCATAGGGCTTGGGCAGGTACCCGGTGTCGTCAACTCGCGGTTGCCGGAGCTGGTTGATTGGTTGCTCTCCCATACCGCGCTGCTACCATTCCACTTGACGTATTTGTACTGAATGGTGGTGCTGACCGGCAGCGTGACTGTGCCTGTCCATGGCACGTTGGCGCCGCTGCCTTGTATCGCCAATGCATAACCCAATGCGGGCGTCCAGTTGCCAATGGCGGTCTGGTTGCCAACCACATACAGGTTTTGCCCGACCGTCGTATTGGCGTTGGCGATCGTGAAGGTCACCGCGCAAGCTGCAGGGGCCGCCAGTGTGGTGACCGACAGAGGACTACTGGCGGCGGATACGTTTCCCGCTGCATCCAATGCCTGCACGGTGAAGCTGTAGGTGGTGGAAGGTGAAAGGCCACTATTGGTGGCGCTGGTTGATAAAGTGGTTGTAGCCTGTGCACCATTACGCAGCAGGCGGTACACCGCCACACCCACATTGTCGGTCGACGCGTTCCAGCTGATGGTGGCTGCGCTGGAGGTCACATTGCTTTTGCTTAAAGCGGTGGGTGTGCTGGGCGGGGTGGTGTCGCTGTTGAGCATTTGGTTTACATGGATGGCAACGGCAGGCACGGCACTGCCGCCATTTGCGGGCAAGCTGATCGTGATCTGGCCGCTGCTACCCACAACGACGGTGCTGCCGGTGCAGCCGGTTTGCGCCGCGTTGCGCTGGCCATCAATCACATTGCAATAGCTGCCTGTTGGCAGCAGGGTTTGCAGGGTGACGCTCCATGGTGACGTGTCGTTGTTGATGGCCACAAAACCCTTGTTGCCCCGGCCAAAGGCGATTTGGTTGCTGGTGCCGCTGACGAAGCTGTTGACGTCTTGACCCGAGGTGGTGGATCGAAACTTGACCATGTTCGAGATGTCGGACCAGCGATGGATGAAGTCCCAGTTCACGTTGATCTGCGGGTTGCCGTTGGCATCAAACGGGCTGGCGCTGGGGCTGGTCTGGTCTTTGTTGGTGAAGCGAAAGCCGGAGTGCAATTGCGCGTGGCCGTAGGGCCAGGCCAGCATGAAGATGTTGGCCAGGTCGTAGCGTTTGGAGCCTTGGGTGTCGTTGCCCAAGCCGGTGTAGTTGCTGGCCATCAACGAGTCGCCGCTGCGTTCGGTGTCCCAGTTGTTGACGAACACGGTGGCTTTGCTGCTGTCCACAAAGCCCCAGGTGCCGCCCCAGTTGCCCGGTGTGCCCATGTAAGTGCGGATCTGCGAGAGCTGGTTGCCATTGGTACCGCGGAAAGTCTCACGCATGGCGTAGGTGAACTTGAATTCGTTGACCGTGCCGCTGCTGAAATAGTCGGCCCGGTTGACGTTTCCATCGGGAATGATTTCGTGCGTCACCCACACCGGTGCGCCGGCCAGCGTGGTCTGCGATACGCCGCTGACAAAAGCCTGCAGATCGGCGGGCTGCATGTGCTTGGCAGCATCAAATCGAAAGCCATCGAAGCCCATGTTCAGCAGCTTGGTCAAATAGGTTTTGACCTGGCCGCGCACGTAGCTGGATTCGGTGGCCAGATCGGGCAGGCCTACCAGACGGCAGTTGCGGATGCTGCTTTGGTTGCCGGGGCTGCCGTAGTCGGCGTCTTGAATGGCGCAACTGGCGTGAAAGTCATTCGCGCTGAAAAAGGGGTAGGCCAATGTCGTGGAGTTCCAGCTCTGGCCGTTGGTGGCCGTGCCGGCACCGGCCGCCATGTGGTTCACCACCACGTCGGCGTAGACCCGTACGCCAGCGGTGTGGCAGGTGTTGACCATGGTTTGCAATTCGGCCTCGGTGCCCATGGCACTTTTCAGGTCGGAGTAATTGACGGGTTGGTACATGTCGTACCAAAAGCCCAGGCTGGCGGCCGCGTGGGGCGGGGATATTTGCACCGCGCCATAGCCTTGGGGCCCCAGCCAATTGGTACATTCCTTGGCGATGTCATTCCACTTCCAGCGGAACATCTGCACCGAGGTGTCGCTGGGGTTCATTGCATGTGCGGGCGTGGTGACGGTCAAGGCAGTACACAGCGCGGCACAGCCAAGCAAGAGCGTTTTGATGAGGGGCGATCGGAAACCAATTGTCATGTGTACTCCATCGAATGGTTGATTTGGTCTGCAACGGTTCAACCTCAACTAAGCTTTACCCGGGGTAGGGCTGGCGCGGTACGTCTGTCCTTGTGGGACGCCGCTGTTTTGTATGCAAGGGCTTAAGAGGCTGGCGAAGTGTAGTTTTATTACGCAAATGAAGAGGTGGTAGAAACACCTACCCTTTAAAATTGATACTACTTCACAGCAGGTTCTTTCAAAAATCAGGGAATTTCAATATAGTAAAAATACATTTGAGGTGAGATTCATAATGTGCCGATGAACATTCAACACACTTTCCCAACGGTATTGCTGGTTTCCGTTTTGGGCCTGATGGCCGCTCCGGCTGCGATGGCGCAAACAGCAGCACCGGCGGCCAGCAAGGTATCAGCACCAGCAGCTTGCCCAGCCATCCTGCAACACGAGTTCCCGCGTTTGCAGGACGACGCACCCCAGAATTTGTGCCAGTACGCAGGCAAGGTTGTGTTGGTGGTTAACACGGCCAGTTTTTGCGGGTTCACCAAGCAGTACGAGGGTTTGGAAGCCCTGTATGCCAAGTACCAAAGCAAAGGCTTGGTTGTGTTGGGTTTTCCGTCCAACGAGTTTGGTGAGCAAGAGCCTGGCTCCGCCAAAGAGAATGCCGATTTTTGCTTCAACACCTCTG
>JBDTAG010000518.1:0-2629 GCA_039924745.1 Rhodoferax sp. | reverse complement strand
TCTGCTGGTTTGTGCGGTGCGGGTGCGTTGAGCACCGTGCGCACTTCGTGCGCCTCTACATCCACAATATCAGCGCTATTCGCGCTATCGGGCTTGGAGCCCGACCAACCGCCGGGCCGAAACTGTTGCGCCGCCTGGTTGAAGCGGCTAAAGGTGGTGACAACGGCAGGCTTGCGGCCGGTGAGCAAAAACCGCAACACCATCGCCGCAACGATGACCAGGCCAATACACAGCACGGTCAGTGCAAACAAGGCCGTCAGCACAATCAACACCATTTTGACCACAGTCCGCAGGACCGTGGCGACGACTTCAGATAGCAAGTTCATACAGACATTTTGCCTTGGTCAGCAAAAACCCCACCGGGGCTAGCGGCCTTTCACGCCTGCGCGGTCGCCATCAGTGCTGCAAAACCAACGAACACGCCACCGGTCACACGGTTAAACGTCCGCATCACGCTGGCGCGGCGCAGATAGACTGCCAGCGACTTGCCACTCACTGCATAGACAAAATACCAGGCCACCTCAATAACAGAAAAGGTGGTCAGCAGGATGGCAAACTGCGGCAGTTTGGCCGCGTCGGGGTGGATGAATTGTGGGAAAAATGCTGCAGCAAAGAGGATCGCCTTGGGGTTGCTGGCCGCTACCAAAAACCCCTGTCGGTATATGGAGGAGTTGTGCGCAGCGGGCACCTGCGCTTGGCGCGCATCGTTAGCGTCCGTTTGTGTATCGTGCACCGGTGCGCGCCAGCACTTGATACCCAGATAGGCCAGGTAAGCAGCGCCCGCTAAACGCAGTGCGTCAAACACGGCGGGGAAGGTGTGCAACAACGCACCCAGACCCGCCGCAGAAATGCTCATCATCGCCAGCAATGCCGTCATGCAGCCAGTCATGGCGACGATCGCCGCACGCACACCGTGGCGCGCACTGGTGCTCATCACATAGAGCATGTTGGGGCCAGGCGTGGCGGAGACTACGAAGGTCATCAAAATGAACAGCCACCAGGTGCTGAAGGTCATAGTAAGGTCTCGGTTGGGGATGGCGCAAGATTATCAGAAACGGCTGGGCTTGCGACAATAGGGGCTTGCCGATGCATAAACCATTTCCCCAAACCCACCATGCCAACCGATTCGCTATTGACCCTTAAACTGCCCGAGGGCTACACCTTCGAAGACCTGAAGCTGCGCCGGTGTGCGGATGATGCGATTGACCTGGACATGGACCTGGTCAAGCTGATCTGCACGATGAACGGACTGGATTTCGACAAGGTCCTCCAAGACCCCGGTCCTGTGGTGACCAGCATCTTGACTGTCTGGTACAAGAGCCATTTGGCGGAAGGCGGACAGCCAGACTCGCTGATGGAACAATTGAAGACGCAGCGGCCGCAGCTTAATTAATTTTCTAGTTTGCTACTAAATTAGTAGCTATATACACATACCAAACGAGGGCTAGAGCCCGATTTTCCTTATAACTTCTTAGCTGGAGCACATCTATGCCCATTGCCGCAATTACCACCAATGCCACCACCATCGCCACACACAGTGGCAGCTTCCACGCAGACGACGTTTTTGGCGTCGGCATTCTGATGGGGGTTTTCCCATCGCACACGTTGGTGCGCACGCGTAAGCAAGAGCTGATCGACGCCGCCGATTTCGCCGTCGATGTAGGCGGCAGTTGGGACGCGGCCACCGGCCGCTTCGACCACCACCAGCGCGGATTCGACGGCGCGCGGCCCCCACAGGACGTGGACGGCCAAAGCGTGCCGGGCGTGGGCTATGCCAGCGCCGGCCTGGTGTGGTCCGCCCATGGCAGCGCGTATGTGCAAGCCTGGGCCAGCGCCCAAGGCCACACCGTCGACGACGCTGCCGTCGTTGAGATCGTGCGCTCCATCGACCACTCGCTGGTTCAGTACCTGGACATTGTGGACACGGGCCAAGGCGATGTGTCGCCCGGCATCTTCGGCCTCTCCAGCCTGATCGCGCAGCTGAACACCCATTGGCTGGAAGAACGCGGCATGGACGGCAAGGTCAAGGCCCAATCGCAAGAGACGCGCTTTCGCGAAGCCATCGCCATCACGCGCAAGTTTCTGGACCACGCCATCAGTAAAAAAGTGGCCCAATTGCGCGCCATGGACACCGTGCGCAATGCACCGCGCTTAGTGGGCGGCAGGGTTCTGCACCTGCAAGAGGGTG
Source organism: Rhodoferax sp. (assembly GCA_039924745.1). GTDB lineage: Bacteria > Pseudomonadota > Gammaproteobacteria > Burkholderiales > Burkholderiaceae_C > Allorhodoferax. The sequence continues at coordinate 441 of JBDTAG010000518.1, read as the reverse complement.
GCATGCCATGGACGCACGTAGTCGTGCACGAAATGCCCGAGGTGATGTTTGTGATCTACCCCGACTCGGACGGCGACCAGTACCAGATCAAGACCGTGCCGGTGGAGGCCGGGTCGTTCACCGCGCGCATGGACCTGCCCGAGGCTTGGGCTGGACTGCGTGACGGCGAACTGGCGGCAGTGACCGGCGTGGCGGACAGCGTGTTCTGCCACCTGAATTTGTTTATTGGCGGCGCGCGGAGCTTTGAGGGCGCGGTGAAGCTGGCGGAGTTGGCGCTGGCGTGAAGTAGCTCTGCAGCCCGCCGGTCCCGGCCTATCAGGCCCTCATTCGCACCCACACAAAGAGACTTTCATGGCAGTGCAGAGCACGCAACAAATCCCTTCGCTCAGTTGGAAACTGGGCCTGCACATGCCCATGCACCGCCGCGTGTTTGCCAGCTTC
>JBDTAG010000517.1:0-5228 GCA_039924745.1 Rhodoferax sp. | reverse complement strand
TCTATCGGCTTAACCATCGGCCCCGCAAGTGCCTGGGATACCGAACACCGCACGAGGTGTTTTACAACTTACCGGTGCGCCCACTTACACTGCATACCGTTGCGCTTTGTACTTGAATCTGCGTACTAAAATAGGCTCAGTAACCCAGCGCCAACCCCGTATTGCGCCGGGGGTCATTTGCGCCATAGAAGCGGTTGTTTCCAACCGGCTTGCCGTCCAACGAAGGGGCGCCCACGATGATGGCTGCCAAATGGTTGGCGGGTTGCGGGGCGCCGAGTTTGTGGCCCATGCCCTCCAGGATCTTGCGGGTGTCGGGGCTGATGGCAAAGGTGTCCATATTGGTCACATCCGGCAGCCACTGCTGGTGAAAGCGGGGTGCGTCAACGGCCTCTTGTACGTTCATGCCGTAGTCGATCATGTTCCAGATGGTGTGCGTTACCGCCGTAATGATGCGGCTACCGCCGGGCGTGCCGACCACGATTACCGGCTTACCATCACGGGTCACGATGGTGGGGCTCATGGAGCTCAACGGGCGTTTGCCGGGTGCAATGGAATTCGCTTGGCCCTGAACCAGGCCGTACATATTGGGCACACCGACTTTGACGGTGAAGTCATCCATTTCGTTGTTCAGCAGCACCCCCGTGTGGGCGGCCGTGACCTTGGCACCAAACCAGTCGTTCAGCGTGTAGGTAACAGACACCGCGTTGCCATCTTTGTCGATGATGGAGTAGTGGGTGGTGTTGGTGCCCTCGTGCGGCGCAACACCCGGTTTGATGTCTTGAGACACGCCCGCCTTGTTGGGGTCGATGGCGGCGCGGATGCTGGCGGCATAGCCCTTGTCCAACAAATGGTCCAGCGGGTTCTTCACAAAGTCCGGGTCACCCAGGTAGCTGTTGCGGTCCACATAGGCGTGCCGCATGGCTTCGATCTGGTAATGCACGGCCTGGGCGGATCGAAAGCCCAGCTCCTTCATCGGATAGCCTTCAACGATATTCAGAATTTCGCAGATGACCGCACCGCCCGAGCTGGGGGGCGGGGCGGACACGATGTGGTAACCCCGGTAGTCGCATTCAACGGGTGCCAGTTCGCGCACCGTGTATTGGTCCAGATCGGCTTGCGTCAATATGCCTTTGCCGGTGGTGCTTGCGGCTACCAGCGCGTGGCCGATAGAGCCCTTGTAGAAGCCGTCAGTGCCGAGCTTGCTGACTTGTCGCAATGTTTTGGCCAAGTCCTTCTGCGTCAGCTTTTGACCCAAAGCAAAGGGCTCACCTTTGTTCAGAAAGATAGCGGCGGATGGGGCGTCTTTACGGAAATCGGCAGTGGCGGTGTGCAGCATGTCCACATCACCTTGGTCCAACGTGTAACCTTTTTCCGCCAACGCGATGGCGGGTGCCATCAACGCGGCGCGGCCCATGGTTCCGTACTTGACGCGCGCCGTTTCAAACCCCGCCACCGAACCCGGCACACCCACGGCCAGGTAGCCATGGGTACTTAGGCCTTGGACTACATTGCCGTTCGCATCCAGGTACATATTGGCGGTGGCTGCCAGCGGGGCTTTTTCGCGGAAGTCCAAAAAGGTCTTGCGCCCATCGGCCAGTTGTAGCGTCATAAAGCCGCCACCACCCAGGTTGCCTGCAGCCGGGTACACCACGGCCAGCGCATAGCCCACTGCAACCGCCGCATCGATGGCGTTGCCGCCTTTTTTAAGTACATCAACTCCAACCTGGGTAGCGAGGTGCTGCGCAGTGACGACCATGCCATGTTCGGCGGCAACGGGGGCGACCGAGGCCGCCTCGATGCTGGTACAGCACAGCACGACTGCAGTGCTGACCAGCGCGAGTCGAATGAATGGGGCTTTTGTCATGGGTTGTCTCCTTGGGGTTGTGTGCGAACAGCTACTGCAGATCTTTGACCAGGCGCTTGAATTCGGGTTCGTTTTCCAGCAGAGTTCTTCCTGCCTTTTCCAACGACTGTACTTGCTCGGGGTCTAGTTTGAAGGTGGTCGGTATCTCCATCATGGTCTTGCGTTCGACGGGGTCAACAATGTCGCGCAGACTGGTTTCTATCAGGTAGAAATCGGGGGTGCCTGCGTAGGGGCTGTCCGGAGTGCCTGCCAGGTCCCGCGCTTCTTCGCGCCAGTAGTGAAAGCTGGAAGGCAGCCAGGTTTGTGTTTCAAACGAGTTGTTGCTCATCAGTGTGTCCAGCACACGCGATGCCATCTGGCGGATGCTGGGTGCTTCGCCGGATTGGTCTATGCCCGACTCAGGCAGCACCTCGGCACTGACCACCAAAAACACCACCTTGCGCACCCCCTTAACACCCATGCGCTTGAGCAAGGGTGCAAAACCACCCCGCGCCAGACTGGATTCCAGTGGACCGCGCAGACCTAAGTTGTCTGAAATACCGCCATCAATGAGGTGGATCCACGGGCGGCCGGTCTGCACACTGGAGTCCAGGTACGAGTCAACGTCGGCGGCATGGCGCTGCGCACGCAGAGTCCAACTTTCGTCTTGCGATCCGCTGAGCGCCGGCTCCACCCAGCGGGGACGCGTATAACCACAGTGTCCGCCGTTATTTTTCAGTACTACGGGCCCAAACACAATGGGCACGGCGCTGGATGCTGCAACGGCACGCGCCAGCGGCAACGTGGACAGGTCGGTGCACAGTGGATCGAATTGGTCCTGGGTGAACTGGAAGTCGGCCCCCCGGTTGAGATCGGTGGCATGGATCACGATCAGCGGGCGTGTCTTGCGGGCCAGCAAGTCAGCAAAGGTTTTCTTGGCGAAGAGTCGCCGCTCCAGAATCGCGCTGAGTAGATCCACGCGGTCGTTGGTGGACCACCCCATGACCTGGGTCATCCCGGTGACGGAGACATAGCGGTCCCATAGCTCGGTCTGAAAGTCAGCGTTCAAAAATCGATCGGGGAAATCTTTGAAGAATGCATCGCCATACAGGCCGTAGTAGGCTGCGGCATAGCTTCCACCCGAGACCGAGTTGATAACGTCAATTTCATCGAGTAGCCGACGCGGCTTGCCGTCCCACCGGATGGGCGTATCGCGTAATTTCTCTAGTACGCCATAGGCCAAGGCTGCGGACCGCGTACCACCGCCCGAGAAGGCCACCACAATGAACAGGCCATCGCTGTTGTTTGGCCCCGTTTGCAGGTTGGAAAAGCGATAGCCGTAGGTGGGATCAATGGAATTCAGGGGCTTGGCAACTTCTGGCGGTGGCACCAAGGCGGCGCAACCGCCCAGCAGCAGCCCTAGCCAGGCAGCAATCAGCAGCTTGAGCACGCGCCAGAACCCCTGTCTTCACAGCCATTAAGGCTTGCGAATAGCCCAGGTCCAATAGCGCGCCAATTCTGTCAAGCCCTCTGGTCCCGTTACGGTGGACAAAGTCTGCAAGGCTTTTTCATTCTTTCCAGCTTGGATGTACGACACGCCCAAACGCAGGCGCGCGTCTTCAGGATGTCGGGAGATGCCTTTGGCAATGCCTTTTTCCATCAACTCCAGGCCTTCATCAAACTGTTGCATGCCGACCATGTTCAAGCCAACGTTGAACAAGGCCAAACCATCGGGCTTCTTCATTGCGGCTTTGGTATCCGCAGCCATGGTCTTTCGGTCTTGTTCACTTTCTTTGACCAATTTGGCGTGCAATTTCTTGTTGGCATCGGTCGCGCCCAATTGCCCAGTCGCTACACCTTGGTCATAGATGCGCAAGGCCTCGCCAGAAAAACCGGCTTTTGATGCAAAGTCAGCATACTCTGTGTAGTCGGTAGCTTCTTCTGGGGTGCTGGTGTGGAAAGCCAAGCGGAACACATCCAGTTGCAAACGTGTAGCCAGGTCAGAGCGGCCCCACAGACGATTGACCAGGGAACGCCAGTGTTCCTTGGTGGGGTAATACTGCACCAGCAATTCCAGCGCGTGTGTTTGTCCAGCCGTGTCCTTGAGGTTGCTGCGGGCTTGGACCAGGTTCTCAAGATAGGCTACCGGTGGCGCTTTGTTGGCCTTTTCGCTGGCGGCGATTTCTTCGTTGATCAGCTCACTGCCGCGCTCCAGGTTGCCAGCCAGCAAGTACGCTTGTACACGGGTGTCTTTGACAGTCTGGTCGGTTCCGCCAGCCTTGATGTTGCGATCCATCCATTCCGCAGAATGGGCGTAATCCTTGATACGGTAGTAGGTGATGCCCACTGCCTGCATCAGGGGCAGGGTTTCTTCTGGCTTGAGCCAGGCACCCGTCGCATTGAGTTGCAACACTTTTTCTACCAACATGCTGGCGTTAACTGCGTCGTCTTCAGACAGTGCGACCGACAGTTGGACACGGGCCGTAATGTAAGTCTCATACGGTGTCTGGTCTGGCAATGCGTTGGCAAGCTGGAGCTTCTCTTTGGCTTGCGGCAGCTTTTTTTCGTTGACCAGGTTTTGTACGTCCAGTAGCAGGGTGCGCAACTCCGGCCGTATGGTTGGACCCGCTGGCGCGGAGGCAGTAGCCGCTGGCGCTGCGGCGGTTTGTGACCAAGCCAGAGGCGCAGCCAGAGCACAGGCCAAAAGCGCGGCAACGCGGACCGCTCGAAGTTGAAGTTTTTCTTTCATTTCAGAATTACTTTCCTGCGTTACACAATGGGTGCTGGCTCATTTGAACCACTTGGTCACGGGCTTTGTTAACCTCTGCTACCGTCGCCACGGCCGCGATGTTGGGTGCCACACCCGTCACATACTTGCTAGAGGCGTCTGCCAATAACTTGAATGCGGTGCAGCGAATCGCCAAATATTTTTTGGCGGCGGCCATGTCGCGACCGTCGCGCATCTCGGCTGCTACTACGCCCAAAGCGGTTACGCCGTCAGCGGTTGCGTCTACCAGACTGAGCTGCGCCGTGACCAACTTGAGCATGTCTTTGTCGTTGGGAGAGGCCGTGGTGGTTCGCTTGGACAGGTCGGCCAGGCTGGCAGCCATGCCCCGTGACACTTGAATGAAGTCAGCGACCGTCTTTGCGCTGGCGGCTTGGTCCTTGCTTTGGGCCATAGCGGGTTGCACCAACAAGGTAGTAACGAGAAGGGAGGCGGACAAAATGCGAATTTTGGACATAGGAGCTGAGTCTCATGGGTTGAACGTGGACAGAACTTTACACCCGTTCTGTGCGCAGTTCATTGCGCAAACCGAAGCGCCGTGTTTCGGTATGTAAATCGATCAATTGCATGCGCATGCTGCTGTGGTGGATAGATGCGCTA
>JBDTAG010000516.1:0-7716 GCA_039924745.1 Rhodoferax sp. | reverse complement strand
GCAGCTTCAAACGCTTCTGTGGCCTGATTGGCGAACTGCCTGGCGGCCCGCGCAACGTAACCGAGTTCAACTACCGCATCAGCGATTCGGCAAAGGCGCACGTATTCGTGGGTCTTACGACACACGGCAAAGGCGAGTCGCAAAAGATTGCAGTCAACTTCACCAAACACAAATTCGCCACGCTGGACCTGACACATGACGAGCTGGCGAAGGAGCATATCCGCCATATGGTTGGTGGACACTCTGCATTGGCAGAGAACGAGCGCCTGTTGCGCTTTGTGTTCCCTGAACGTCCTGGGGCGCTGATGAAGTTTTTGAGCCTGATGCGCCCGGGCTGGAACATCAGCTTGTTCCACTATCGCAACCAAGGCGCAGACTACGGGCGCATCCTGGTGGGCTTGCAGGTGCCCAAGGCGGATGACAAGGCCTTTGCCAAATTTTTACAGACATTGGACTACCCCTATGTGGAAGAGACCGACAACCCGGTCTACCGCATGTTCTTGCAAAGCTGATATGGGAGTCTCTCTGGACGGCAAATTGGTGGTGGCAATATCCAGCCGCGCCCTGTTCGACTTCGAGGAAGAAAACCACGTCTTCGAGGAGACCGACGACACGGCCTACATGCGCTTGCAACTGGAGCGTATCGACATACCGGCAAAACCTGGCGTCGCGTTTTCGTTGGTGCAAAAGCTGCTGGCATTTAACGATGCCGACTCTCAAAAAGTTGAGGTCGTCATTCTGTCGCGCAATGATCCGGTGAGCGGCCTGCGTGTCATGAAGTCAGCGGCACATTACGCCCTGCCCATCATCCGCTGCTCGTTCACGCGGGGCAAGCCACCTTGGCGTTACCTCAAGCCTTTGCATGCCAATTTGTTTTTGAGCACCCACCTGAGCGATGTGCGCGCTGCACTGGCTGCAGGTGTGCCGGCAGCGCAGGCCTATCCGTTATCTGCGCACGCAAGCCTCGCGCACCCCAATGAGGTTCGTATTGCATTTGACGGCGATGCAGTGCTATTTAGCGATGAAGCAGAGCAGGTATACCAAGCACAGGGCCTGACAGCTTTTCAGAAGCATGAGATGGACAAGGTAGCTCTGCCACTACCCGATGGTCCGTTCAAGCCTTTGCTGGTTGCCTTGCACAGACTACAGCAAGCGGCCACACCGCACATGCGCATACGCACGGCATTGGTAACCGCACGCAGCGCACCGGCGCACGAGCGCGCCATTCGCACGCTGATGAACTGGGACATTGCCGTTGACGAAGCCATGTTTCTGGGAGGTCTGGACAAGGGCGAATTCTTGCGCGAATTCGAACCAGATTTTTTCTTTGATGACCAGACGGGCCATATTGAATCGGCGGCCCGCCATGTTCCTTCTGGGCATGTCGCAAGCGGGGTTCGCAACGGGTAAAGCTTCCCATTGGTGCAGTAAACGTTTGTAAAGGCCCACACGGTCGTCGTCAACACGGCATGCTGTGGCGTTAGAACATAACGTTTGTCGACCAAAGGATAGGTTTCCCATGAACAACTATGTCACCGTCTGCCTTTCGCGGCGGACCATCCTGCAGAGCGTTGCTGCATCGACGTGCCTAAGCTCCGGCTTGGTTTTCGCGCAAAGCGCCACACCATCGACCGACCTATCAACAAGCGCCCAAGCCTGGCGCGCCATGAGCCGCGTTGGATATGGCCCAAGTGCCGCGCTGGTGCAAACAGTTCAGGCTTCACGCACTCCGCGCGACTGGGCATTGCTGCAAGTCGATGCCGCATTCAACGCCAGTCAGCAAGCACCGCGTATTGCCAGCGAGCTGGCCGACTTCAATGCACCACTGCCCCGTATCTACGAGGGCTTCAAACGCGAGCGCGAGCTCAGGGCCAAGGCCAAGGCGCAAAAATCCGAAGAGCCCACGCAGGCGAACAAGCGCATGGACTTTTCAGAGCCGCGCGATCCCGAGCACTACAGCCGCATGCTGGTACAACAGGCCGCTGCGTGGCGCCTCAGCAGTTGCAGTCAACCAGAGGTAGAAAACCCGCTGCTGGCGCGTATGACTGAATTCTGGTTCAACCACCTCAATGTATTCAGCGGCAAAGGTGCCGTGCGCCCTTTCACCGGACACTATGTGGTTAACGTCGCTCGGCGCCATGCGCTAGGGAAGTTTGAAGACCTGCTGTTGGCCAGCGCCCGCCACCCAGCCATGCTGCTGTATCTGGATCAAGCACAAAGCGTTGCAGATGGCACACGTGGCCCTCAAGGCAAGGCCCGCGGACTGAACGAAAACTATGCCCGCGAACTGATGGAGTTGCATACCCTGGGTGTAAACGGCGGCTATAGCCAAACGGACGTGCGCGAACTCGCGCGCGTGCTTACGGGTTGGACCGTGTCGAGAGACGATCCATCGGGCTTTCGATTCGCGCAGCGCCTGCATGACCATGGAGAAAAGCATGTACTGGGACAGCGTTTTCCGACCACCCCACAGCGCAGTGGAGAACCCGAAGGCGAAGATGCCATCAGAATGTTGGCGCGCCACCCGTCCACCGCCAAACGCGTCAGCCTGCGGCTAGCCCAGTTCTTCATTGCCGATCAGCCCTCTGCTGAGCTGGTACAGCGCATCAGCCACACCTTCACTGCTACACAGGGCGATCTACGCGCCGTGATGCGCACAATCTTGGAATCACCTGAATTCTGGCAAGCGGACAACCGGCTATTTAAAACACCGATGGACTATGCATGCTCTGCACTGACCGCAACCCAAGGCGCAGCACAAGAACAAGTTGGTAGTGAGCCCTACCGCCGCAACATCGTGCTGACGTTGGGATTTTTGTCCAATGCGGGCCAGCCCCTGCATGGTTGGCAAACACCCGACGGCTACAAGGTGGATGCGGCCACATGGCTGGTGCCCGAAGCACTGACGCGGCGTGCGGATTTTGCACTTGCGCTCGCACGCAAAACGCCAGACCTGGACTTCCTAACGCCGTACCTTGGTGCTGCCACGCGAGACGCCGTGGCAAAGGAAAGCCCCGCACTGCGCGCTGGCCTGATGTTGGCCAGTCCTGACTTCATGTACAAGTAAAAAAGGCGAGTCACCATGTCCAACCACCCTGCCACGCTTGAGTTGTTCACTATCAACCTGCGCCGCCGCCGGCTGTTGCAAACGCTAGTCGGCACGTCCGCGGCCTGGGCCATACCCAGTTTATGGGCGCAGAGCAACGACAACAACCTGCGTGCCATCGGCGGTCGTTTGGTACTGGTTTTTCTGCGCGGCGCCTACGATGGTCTTTCTGCTTTTGTACCGTACGGGGACATGAATTACTACGCGGCTCGCCCCAATATTGCCATTCCAAAGCCCGATGGAACCGGCCAGTCAGCACTCGCGCTGGACGCCAATTTTGGCCTCCATCCCGCGATGGCGGTACTACAACCACTGTGGAAAGAAGGCGTGCTAAGTGTTGTGCCGGCAGCCGGGTCTCCCGACGCCACGCGCTCACACTTTGACGCGCAGCACCATTGGGAAACGGGTATTCCCGGCAAGAACGCCCATACCGATGGGTGGATGAACACGTTGGCCGGACTTAAAAGTGATGCACCTCGCACGGAGGCAGTCGCCATTGGTGTGGGCGAGGCTAATCCGCTGATTCTGGCCGGAGCCTCAGCGGTTCAACGCGTCCCGAAAGGCCAAGCCGCAACCCGCCAAGGTGCACTGGGTGACCAGCGAACGCGCGATGCTGTTCTGCACCTGTATGCCGGCGACGATTCGCTCTCTCGCACCTTCCGCGCAGGGGCTGAAAGCCGCGCGCAAACCGCCAACACGCTGAGCATGGATGCCGACGGACACGCCATGGACAGTGCCCAAATGCTGGCAGCCAACAACGGCGCGGGCTCGGCACAAGGGCTATTGCTGGACGCACAGCACCTGGGCACCCTGATGCGTCAGAACAAACACTTGCGCATAGGCTTCTTGTCAGCAGGAGGCTGGGATACGCATGCCAACCAAGGCAGTGTCACGGGCGCACTTGCGAACAATTTAGGCAATCTGGCAGCGACCCTGGTACAACTGCGCCGCGACTTCTCGCAACCCAATGACGTCGTTTTGGTCTGCAGCGAATTTGGCCGGACTACCGCGGAGAATGGCACCCGCGGCACCGACCACGGTCACGGCAATGCCTTGTGGCTGATGGGCAATAGGGTGAATGGCGGCCGCTGGCATGGCGCGTGGGACGGTTTGGCCAGTGGCAATCTGCACGAAGGTCGCGACCTGCCGGTGCACCACGATTTCCGCGCGGTCTTTGCACAGGTGCTGCGGTCCAACCAGGGTTTGCGCGCGGCTGAGCTGGACAAGCTCTTTCCAGGTTTTGCCTGGGACGCATCGCTGAACGGGCTGATGCAGAGCTAACGGCGCCGCGGCTACGGGCTTTGCTGAATCGTGGCAGTGAAACCGTTAAAACCTTTGGCCCGTAGCACGCAGGCCGGGCAATCGCCGCAGCCATAGCCCCAAGCATGGCGGTGTGCACGGTCACCCAGATAGCAGGTGTGCGTGTGCTCCACGATCAGGTCTACCAGCGGTTGGCCGCCCAACTGGTCAGCCATGGCCCAGGTCTGCGCCTTGTCAATCCACATCAGTGGTGTTTCAATCAAAAAACGCTTATCCATCCCCAATGACAGCACCAACTGCATGGCCTTCATGGTGTCATCCCGGCAATCGGGATATCCCGAGAAATCGGTCTCGCACACGCCAGTGACGATGACCTGTAGATCGCGCCGGTAGGCAACCGCAGCCGCCAGGGTCATGAACAACAGATTGCGGCCGGGCACAAAGGTATTGGGCAAGCCTGTGCTTTCCATGTGGAATGCCGTATTGCGCGTCAGCGATGTCTCACTGACCGCACCCAGCACCGCCAGATCCAGCAGATGGTCGTCACCCAACTTGTGTGCCCACTGCGGAAACTGCACACGTAGTTCGCGCAACACTACCAAGCGGGCTTCCAGCTCTACGCTGTGGCGCTGGCGGTAGTCAAAGGCGATGGTTTCAACGCGTTCGTAGCGTTGCAGGGCGTAGGCCAAGCAGGTTGTGGAGTCCTGGCCGCCGGAGAATAGAACAAGGGCGCTGGTATGCATGCCCCGATGTTAAAACACCGCACGCTCCCACGATACGCATCGATCAGAGGCGCTCGTTCTTTTTAATAGTATTGTGGTCATACACCAGTACCGATTTAGCAAGGTCCCCTGGTATTTCAGAAGGAACTTTCGCGACAGGCGTCGTGACTTGATCATGGACTTGGTCCAACTGCACGGCGCCTGCACTGGCTGCCCACAAGTTTTGGATGTGCTCCATAAGTACTTGATACAACGGCTTAATTGGCGGGTCCTCTACTTTTACCGGAGTGGGTCTGTGTATGGTCCAGTCTTGGGGTACGTCGGCGGCTCCAGCGTCGTGCCTGACAGGGTCCAAAACACTGGTGTAGACCGGCTCACCTTCAGTCTTGGTCTGAAGATTGGTATTCACCATGTTCACGACACTGGCCACAGGCTGCGATGTATGGTTTGTACCCGAAGTGGGGGGGTTAACCGGCGCAACTGGTATCGCCCTGTTTGCCCCAGACGAAATCGCTTCTGCGCCGATGGGCAGCAGATTTGGAGTTCGTTCGATGGCTGGCAATTGCATTTTGGTTTAGGCTCTTGGCCCCTCAACTCGCTCTATTCCTTTGACTTAAGGTTCTTAACGGCATATTTGGATGGTTATTTAGGTCTATTTTTAAAATAAATGAAAATATTTTGAAATCATTTGATGAAATAGAACCACGTTTGACAATTTGATATGAATTGGTACAGGAATGTTGTCGAAAACAGCGATGTAACGAACCACGTCGCCTTTGCAGGTTTTCTGGTGCAAGTAAGCAAGACACCCACACTTGGCATGGGAGTTAAAGAAGTGCCGAGTCTATGCGCAGCATGTTGCAACAACTTTTCGCACTACCGTGTCCGGTGCGGTTCTCAAAATTGCGTGCGATGGCCCATCAATCAACACAAAACGAATTTCACCGCCCTCGGATTTCTTGTCAATTTGCATTAACTCCAAATAGCGGCCGGCATTGTCTACTTCGGACAACCGTGGAGCAATTACCGGTAAGTGAGCCCGTTGCACCAGTTTGCGCAGTCGCTGAACGAAGTCGGTATCCACCAATCCCAACTCACATGAAAGTTCGGCCGCCATAACCATTCCACAGCCCACGGCCTCACCATGCAGCCACTTGCCATAGCCCATACCCGCCTCGATAGCATGGCCAAAGGTATGGCCAAAGTTGAGGATGGCGCGCAGGCCGGACTCTCGCTCGTCCTGTCCAACAACCCATGCCTTGATCTCACAGCTGCGCCGCACGGCGTACGCCAGCGCTTCTGCGTCCCGCGCCAGGAGACGGTCCAGGTTGGCGTCGATCCAATCCAGAAATGCCAGATCGGCGATGGGGCCGTATTTGATGACCTCGGCCAAACCTGCGCTTAGTTCACGGGCTGGCAAGGTGTTCAGCGTGTCGAGGTCGCACACCACCTGCAGCGGTTGGTAGAACGCGCCCACCATGTTCTTGCCGAGGGGGTGGTTGATGCCCGTTTTCCCCCCGACCGACGAGTCCACCTGGGCCAGCAAGGTCGTGGGAATCTGGACAAAAGGCACACCGCGCATATAGCTCGCGGCTGCGTATCCGGTCATATCACCGACGACCCCGCCGCCCAAGGCGAACAGCACCGTTTTGCGGTCGCAGCCGTTGCCCAACAAAGCATCAAAAATGAGATTGAGCGTCTCCCAGTTCTTGTGCGCTTCCCCATCGGGCAGAGTCAACAGATGGACTGTCTTGTAGTGCTTTTGCAATGTGGTTTGCAAGCGCTGCGCATACAGCGGGCCGACGGTAACGTTGGTTACGACAAGCGCCGAATTACCAGTGGGCAGAGACGTGAACGTGCTGGGGTTGTCCAGTAGCGCGGACGCGATCAGGATGGGGTAGCTGCGGTCGCCTAGTTCTATGTGGACGTTGTGTTGTATTGGGATCGGTGCTTGCATAGCACGCTAGTTTATCCCGGCGAGGAAGCTGTGGTTCGTTGCTAGGCGTTTCGCAGCACACCTGCCAGTTCCAATTGCATCACGATCATGTTGACCAGTGTGCCCACAGACGGTCGACCGGTTTCGATAACAACATGCGCGGTTTCTCGGTAGAGAAGGTCCCGTGCCGCGTAAAGATCCCTCAGACGGGTCAGAGGATCGTCCACCTGCAACAAGGGGCGACTCGCATCATGGCGCAAGCGCCGATGGATTTCGTCAGGGTTGGAATTGAGATAAACCACCTGACCGCGGTCGCGCAGCCGCTGGCGGGTTGATGCACGCAGTACCGCGCCACCACCAGTTGAGATAACTGCACGAGGGATTGCAGTCAGCTCGTCTAAAACAGCTTCTTCAATATCCCGGAATGAATTTTCGCCGTCCCGCTCAAACGCGACCCGAATAGGGTAGCCCAAGCGTTCTTCGATGACGTGGTCGGAGTCAAAATAGAGAAGTTGAAGCCGCCGGGCGAGTTGTCGCCCGACGGTGGATTTGCCAGAGCCTGGAAGGCCAATCAATGCAATCACGCCAACCATCCAGCCCACAGCCCGTTACAAACAGGCCATAGAACAATCGACGACCGACTAGTCTGATTGAACGGCACTTCACTCGCAAAATAAGAACACCGCGTTCGC